>DSDS01000016.1 GCA_011048585.1 Desulfurivibrio alkaliphilus
CCCCGGCGGGGGAGGGGAAGGGGGGGCTACCCCCCCCTCGTTTTTGGGCCGGTTGCGGGAGCGGTTGGGCCGCACCCGGGAAAGTCTGGTTCAGCGGATAGATGAGCTTTTCCTGGGCAAGAAGGTGATCGATGCTGCCCTCTTCGATGAACTGGAAGAGATCCTCATCACCGCCGACCTGGGGGCCGCCACCACCGCCGAACTGTTGGACCAGGCCCGGGCCCGGGTCAAACGTGATGCCCTCAGCGACCCCCAGGCCCTGCGGGAGGTTCTGCACCAGCTGATGCTGGACCTCCTGGTGCGGGTTGATCGTCCCGCCGAGCTGGTCATGCCCGCCACTGGCCCCTTCGTGATCATGGTGCTGGGAGTCAACGGGGTGGGGAAGACCACCACCATCGGCAAGCTGGCCTGGAAATTTAAGCAGGCCGGGCAAAAGGTGCTGCTGGTGGCGGCCGACACCTTCCGGGCCGCGGCCATCGAGCAGTTGCAGATCTGGGGTAAACGGGTGGACGCCGAGGTGGTGGCCCAGCAGCAGGGGGCCGATCCCTCCTCGGTTATTTATGACGCTTTCGATTACGCCCGGCCCCGCGATTTCGATGTGATTATTGTCGATACCGCCGGCCGCCTGCACACCAAGGTCAATCTTATGGAGGAGCTGCGCAAGATCAAGCGGGTGATGAACAAAAAGATCCCCGGCGCTCCCCATGAGGTTTTGCTGGTGATCGACGCCACCACCGGTCAGAACGGTATCTCCCAGGCCCGGCTTTTCCACGAGGCGGTGGATGTTTCCGGCCTGGCTCTAACCAAGCTGGACGGCACTGCCCGGGGGGGTATTGTGGTCAATATCTGCCGCGAGTTTAACATTCCCATCCGCTTTATCGGAATCGGTGAACAGATGGATGATTTGCGCGATTTCGAACCTCGGGAATTTGTCCGCGCCCTCTTCAACCGGGCCGGAACGGAACGTGATTCCGCCGCGACCGTCGTCGCCACCGCGCCGTGATTATCTATCAGCGTCATGGCGGGGGGGCGACCCCTCCGGGTCCGGGCTGCGGCGGCTGCCTGTTGCTGCTGGTTATCACCCTGCTGCTCCTGGGGGGAGCCCCCCTCCTGGTCAACTTCTTTGGCATCCTGCTGCTGGCCCTGCTGCTGCTGGTTCTGGGCATTGTCAGCGCCTTCTGGGGGTTCTCCTGGTACGTGCGGCGCCAGATCAGGCGTTACGAGCAATCCCAGAGCGAGACCCACAATATTTTCGTCCACCTGTTGATCCATATTCTGGTCCGGATCGCCCAGTTGGACGGTACCGTCACCCGGGCGGAAACGGCGGCGATCAGCGACTTCTTCCGGGTGCATCTGGGTTACGGCCACCAGCAGCTGTTGTGGGTCAAGGAGTTGATCCGGCAGGCGATGGCCTCTCCCCTGACCCTGGACGATCTGCTCACCGATTTTCGCCGCCGTTTTGGTTACGAGCCCCGGATGATCCTCTTGGAGCTGATCTACCGGGTGATTTTCGTCAACGAGCAGGTCAGTGAGCAGGAGCTGGCCATCCTGCAGCGGATTGCCGATTTTCTCGAGATCACTCCTCACGATCATCAGGCGATCCGGGCCAAGTATCAGGCCCGGGCCTGGGGGGTGGAGAGCGAGGTCGGGAAGGAGACCCGCTACTATCACGTCCTGGGTTTGGCCCCCGGGGCGAACTTTGCCCGGATCAAGGCGGCCTATCGCGAGCTCAGCAAGCAGTACCACCCCGACAAGGTTAACCACCTGGGTGAAGAGTTCCGCCGGGTGGCGGAAGAGAAGATGAAAGAGGTTAACGAAGCCTACCAGTACCTCAAGAAAAAGTTTCCGGGGGCCGGTTGACCCGGAAGTTGCGGTCCAGGAAATCGCACTCCGCCGGGGAGAGGTCAAAACGGACTTCGGCCTCGCGGAGCAGCACGCAACGATCCTTTTCCGGGTTGTTGTCCGACAGACATTCGGCCACCCAGGCGATGGCCCGGCGTACTTTTTCTCCCGGTGGCTGCAGATTGCTTTTCTCGCTCATGTTTACTCCTCCCGTTTAAAAATCACCCCGCCCAGAGGCGGCACGCTGATCCGGATATGGCAGGGGGCTTGGCCGAAGGGTTCGGCGATGGCTTCCCTGGCCTCGGGGTTGATGATCCCGCTGCCGCCGGCCTCCACGGTATCCGAGGAGAAGACCTCCCGGTAGCGGCCCGGCTGCGGAACCCCCAGCCGGTAGTTGTGGTGGACCTGGGGGGTGAAGTTGAAGAGACAGACCACAAAGTCATCCCGGTTTTCGGCAAAGCGGGCAAAGCTGATGATACTGTGGTCCACATCGTTGAAATCCAGCCATTGAAAACCGGCATGGTCGAAGTCATTCTGCCACAGGGCCGGATGTTGCCGGTAGAAGAGATTCAGGGCCCGCACGAACTGTTGCAGTTGATAGTGTTTCTTCTCCTGTTCCAGCAGATGCCAGTCCAGGCTGACCTTGCAGTACCACTCCGAAATCTGGCCAAACTCACTTCCCATAAAGAGCAGTTTTTTGCCGGGATGGGTCCAGAAGAACAGCAAGAGCAACCGCAGGTTGGCAAATCGCTGCCACTGATCTCCGGGCATTTTCTGAAGCAACGATCGCTTGCCGTGCACCACCTCGTCATGGGAGAAGGGGAGGATAAAATTCTCGGAGAAGGCGTAAAGGAGCGAAAAGGTCAGTGAGCTGTGATGATACTTGCGGAAGAGGGGATCGGTACTGAAATACTCCAGGGTGTCGTTCATCCAGCCCATATTCCACTTGTAGCCGAAGCCCAGCCCCCCCGCCGCCGCCGGCTTGGAGACCCCGAAAAAGCTGGTGGACTCCTCGGCGATCATCATGATGTCCGGGTGCTGGTCATAAACGATGGTGTTGAGATGCTTTAAAAACTCGATGGCCTCGATATTCTCCCGGCCGCCGTACTCGTTGGGCACCCACTCTCCCTCCTTGCGAGCGTAGTCCAGGTAAAGCATCGAAGCTACTGCGTCCACCCGCAGGCCGTCGATATGAAAGCGATCGAACCAGAACAGGGCGTTGGCCAGCAGGAAGTTGGCCACCTCCTTGCGACCGTAGTTGAAGACCAGGGTGCCCCACTCCTGGTGGGTGCCCTTGCGGGGATCCTCATGCTCGTAGAGAGCGGTGCCGTCAAAACGGGCCAGGCCGTGGCCGTCGGTGGGGAAGTGGGATGGTACCCAGTCCAGGATTACCCCGATCCCGTGACGATGGCACCGATCGACCAGGTAGGCGAAGTCGTCGGGGGTGCCGAAGCGGCTGGTCACCGAGTAAAAGCCGATCACCTGGTAGCCCCAGGACTCATCCAGGGGATGCTCCATCACCGGCATGAACTCCACGTGGGTGAACCCCATTTCCAGCAGGTAGGGGATCAGGGCGTCGGCGATCTCCCGGTAGCTCAGGAAGCGGGAGGGATCGGCGGAGTCGCGCCGCCAGGAACCCAGGTGCATCTCATAGATGGAGAGCGGCTGCTGGTAGGTGGATTGCCGGCGCCGGGCCGCCATCCACTCCTGGTCGTTCCATTGTAACTGACCGATATCGTGGACCACTGAAGCGGTTTTGGGCCGGACCTCGCTGAAAAACTGGAAGGGGTCGACTTTTTCCAGGATGGTGCCGTCTTGGCTGCGCAGTTCAAACTTGTAAGGCTCCCCCGGGCCGACCCCGGGCAGAAACAGTTCCCATATCCCGGAGCCGCCGAGCACCCGCATCTGATGGACGCGCCCGTCCCAATAGTTGAAGTTGCCGATGACACTGACCCGGCGAGCGTTGGGGGCCCAGACCCGGAAGATGGTGCCGGCAACCCCGTCGACGGTGACGGGATGCGCCCCCAGTTTTTCATAAAGGCGGTAGTGGGTACCGTTATTGAAAAGGTAGCGGTCGTATTCGCTCAGTTGCGGCCAGAACCGGTAGGGGTCGTGGAAGCGGTGTTCGCTACCGTCGTGATAGCGGGCCTCGAAGCGGTAGGGGAAAAAATGGCGGCAGCCGGGCAGGACCAGCTCAAACAGGCCCTCCTCCCTGATCTTGAGAAGTTCCCGCCGCTCCTGCTCCCCCTCGCCGCTGAGCAGGTAAACCGCCACCGCCGTTGGCTGATGGCAGCGAATCACCGCTCCCGCGGGTTCGGCCGGATCACTTGACTCCAGGAGGTGGAAGCCCAGTACCAGAAAGGGGTCGTGGTGGTCGGAGTTGATAACGCGATCGATATCCTGAAGCAGGGAGCCTGTCATTTTTGTCAGCCTGAGGTTAGGGTTGGGGGCGGGCGAGGAGCGAGGGAATAATCCCGTGTCGCCCCGTTGCCGGTCCACCTGTTGTAGCACAGGTTGAAAGGGACTGACAAGCATTGATAACTCGCCTTGACGGAAGCTGAGGTGCGGTGCTACAGTGAGCGAGATTTATTGCTTCCGGCACCGTGCGGGATTGCTGACTTTTGCTCACTGGGTTCTTTGACCGTGGAAAATTTGCAAGGCCACTTTCTCATCGCAACTCCCCAGATGTCCGATCCCCGTTTTCGGGAGTCGGTGGTCTACCTTTGTGTTCATAACCACGAGGGGGCCATGGGGTTGGTGATTAATCAGCCGGTCAAGGATGTGCGGCTGGAGGATATTTTTATCAATGCCGGAATTCCGCTGCCGAATCGGCCCCTGGGACGGGTTTATCTGGGCGGCCCGGTGGAGACCGGCAGTGTCTTCGTTCTCTACTCCGCGGAGTACAAAATCGTTAACCAACTGGCGGTCAGCCCTTCGGTTTCGCTATCCCGTGACCCGCAGATGTTTTACGACCTCTCCGCCGGTCTGGGGCCCCGCTCCTGCCTGGTGGCCCTGGGTTACGCCGGTTGGGGGCCGGGCCAGCTTGAGGCCGAGTTGAGCGTCGATGGCTGGCTGGTGCTGCCCGCTCTCGACGAGATAATCTTTCATACCTCGGATCATCAGAAATGGCGCCAGGCCGCCCGGGCCCACGGGGTCGAAATCGGGTTGTATGGCGGCGTGGTCGGTTCCGCCTAAAGGAGGAGTTTGTGAGGGAAAAGAAGGGGGTGGCCGGGCCCACCGTCTTTCTGCTCCAGACCCTGGTGCAGAACACCGGCATGTACATCTCCTCCCTGTTTGAGATTACTTTCAACCTTTACGCCTACGACCCCACCGACTGGATCGGGGGCTGGACCCTTTTCTACTGGGGTTGGTGGATCGCCTGGGCCCCCTTTCTCGGGATGTTCATCGCGCGGGTTTCCAAGGGGCGGAGTATCCGTGAGTTTGTGGTCGGGGTTCTGCTGGTTCCGGTGGGATTCACCTTCATGTGGATGACCTTTTTCGGTGACACCGCCCTGCATATGATCATGATTCAGGGGATCGGGGCTCTGGCCGAGGCGGTGGTGGAGGGACTTGTGGCGGCGGCCCTGCTGCTGGCCGGGGGGTTGGCGGCCCTGCAGACCGCCACCATAGCCAGTGCCCTGCCGTTTACCCTGGTGATGATTTTGATGTGCTGGGGGTTGTTGCGGGCTCTGCGGATCGAAGGGGTGAAAAGGGTCAGCTTGCGTGAGGCCCGAGTCATGCCGCGGGGACCCCATGCCGCCCTCAACTGGCGGCAACGGTTGCGGGTTCTGGTCGGTGCGGCCCAGGCCCTATGAGCCCCCGACCTTGGTGATGCGTGATACCCGCTCCGATCGGGTTGAAGCCCTCAAGATTACCGTGCCGAGGTTCATCTGCGGGAAGGGGGTCAGGATTACGACATCATGGGTTGGAGTAGGGATTACGTGATCAGCGATGTGCTGGAGCAATATGAGCGCCACATCCATTTCCTGTTGAGCAACAGGTAAAAATAATAATTCGATTGTGAAAGGAGGTTGTTTATGTTTAGGCGTTGGTTCGGGGGGGTGCTGGCTTCTGGGTTTTGGTTGTTGAACGGGGTTCAGTCGGCGGCGGCGCTCTCCCCTTTGGAGGGTGAAGGTTACCGTCTGGAGTTGTATGGGTCCGCTCGGCTGCAGGTGGAAACGGTGCGGCCGGACGACCGGGCGGAAATGGGTTCCTACACCGGTTTTCGCGATGCCTATTCGCGGGTCGGAGTGAGGGGCGATTATTTCCCCAGTCCGGAGGTTACGGTTTTCGGTCAGCTTGAATTACCGCTGGATCTGGCCAACTGGGAGATCCAGGATCCCTTCGATCACAGCCAGGATATCCGGGTGGCCGAAATCGGGGCCCGGGGCGTCTTCGGCTCGTTATCCTACGGTAAGATGTGGATGCCCTATTACAACGCCATCGCCTATCCGGTGGATATGTTCAGCAGCTACTACAGCGGTTTTGCCACCTTCACCACCTTCCGCCTGAGCAACACCATCAGCTACTACAGCCCTGAGTTCGACGGCCTCTCCTTTGCCTTGGGTTGGAGCCATGACAACGGTGACAACAACAATGATCGCTTTCAGGCCACCGGCAGCTACGTCTTTGGCGATAGCACCGTGGCGGTGGGAGTGGATCGGCTGCGGAAGGACTGGCGAATCTGGGGGGTCTCCCTGGCTCACACCTGGCAGCAGTTCTATTTCGGTGCCAAACTGGAGATCCATGACAGCGATATCTCCGGGACCTACGGAGCCGACGGTGACAGCGCCATCAACCTCTTTGTCGCCTACACCTTGGGGCAGAACACCCTGAAGGCGATGTTGGCCGAGGTGGATCACTACGGGGAAGAGGTGGTTCATCTGGGAGTTGACCACCAGTTCAACGACAGCCTCACCTTTTTTGCCGAATATTACTGGGAGCGGGAAAGCGCCGCCCTCACCGCCAAACGCGACAGCGGCGAGGGCACCTGGCGGAGCAACTTTTCCGGCGGCCAGGTTTTCCTGGTGGGCACCCGCTTTGATTTCTAAAGCTAAAACAGGGGGGCGAGCAGGTATCGGCCGCCGGAGAAAAGGAGGATGACGGCCAGCACCCATTTGATCAGCTGGGCCGGGACAAATTTTTGCAGGCGGGCGGCGGCGTACATCCCCAGCAGCCCCCCGGACCCCAGCAGGATCCCTAGGCGCCAGTCGGGAGCCACCGCCAGGTCGGGGTAGAGGGGGGCCAGGAGCTGGTAAAAGAGGGCCGCCACCACCGAGGTGAGAAAGGTGCCCATCAGGCAGGCTCCGGCGATGGTGTAGACCGGCAGGCGGAACACCGCCACGAAAAAGGGGGCGATGATGGCGCCGCCGCCGATGCCGTACATGCCGCCCACCACCCCCACCAGGGCACTGAGCGTGAAAATCCCCAGGGTTGGGGCGCTGATCCGCTCGCCGTAAAAGGTGTAGTCGATGCTTTTCAGGCCGACCTGATTCAGCTCCACCCGGGGCAGGGGTTGGCGGCTGGCGGCGTCCTGGCGGCGGAAGTTGGCCACCAGCTCCTGGAAGCGTTTTTCCGCCGAGGCCGGACCGCCGCCCTGGGCCTCCTTGGATGGGGGTTTGAGCAGGGAGCGGAGCATGACGTAGGCGATGTAGAGAAGGACCAGCCCGGCAAAGATTTTAAAGCGGCCGGGATCGGGCAGGTATTGCACCCGCAGAAAAACCCCGAGCAGAACACCCGGCACGGTGCCGGCGATCACCACCCAGGTCAGGGGCCAGACCATCCTTCCCTCCCGGATAAAGCGGTAAACTCCTCCGGGAATGGCGACGATATTGAACAGGTGGTTGGTGGCGCTCACCGCCGGGGTGGTGAAACCCAGCACACTCATCTGAAAGGGCAGCAGCAGATTGGCCCCGGAAACTCCCCCCATCCCGCAGACCAGAGCCACCAGAAAGCCGGCGCCGAAGGGGATCCAGGGTGCCACCTCGATGCCGGCTACGGGAAAGTACATAATATTCTGCCTCAGGGTTCAGGGTAAGGGCGACAAAAAAACGCCTGCCATATTTACCATACTAATAAGTGCTGCCGCCCTTGTCAATGGCGCCGCCGCAATCGTGCAAGCGAGGAAAAAACTGGCTGGACAGAGGCCCGAGTCAGGAGGTAAACACAGGGGTGATTTGTTAAGATCGTGCCCGGCCTCTTGCGTCGGCCCTAACCGTAAGGAGGGTTCCATGTCCGCTTTAGGTATGACCAGTCTGGTGGTGCTGGTGGGATTCGGCGTTTTGCTGCTGCTGGTGATTCTGACCTACAACAAACTGATTACCCTGCGCAACCGGTTTAACAATGCCTTCGCCCAGATCGACGTCCAGCTCAAGCGGCGTTACGATCTGATTCCCAATCTGGTGGAGATCGCCAAAAAATATATGCAGCACGAGCGGGAGACCTTGGAGGCGGTGATCGCGGCCCGCAATCAGGCCGCCGGAGCCGCCAAGCGGGCCGCCGGCAATCCGGGTGACGGGGCGGCCATCCAGCAGCTGGCCCTGGCCGAGGGTGCCCTGACCGGGGTGTTGGGGCGCCTGTTCGCCCTGGCCGAGGCCTATCCCGACCTCAAGGCCAACCAGAACATGATGCAGCTCAGCGAGGAGCTGACCTCCACCGAGAACCGGATCGCCTTTGCCCGCCAGGCCTTTAATGACGGGGTGATGACCTACAATATCGCCCGGGAGAGCTTTCCGGCCGTGCTCTTCGCCGGCGCTCTCGGTTTCGATCAGGCCCAGTTTTTGGAGTTGACCGAAGAGCGGGAGCGGCAGGCTCCCAAGGTTGCCTTTTAGGTACATTTTGCGATGCGGGATTTTTTCACCCAGCAGGATGTGGCCCGACGCAACTCGCTGCGGCTGGTCCTCCTCTTCACCCTGGCCGCCTTGCTGGTGGTGGCGCTGGTCTCTTCGGCCATCTACATTCTACTCTCCTTCAACCCCCAGCGCCTTCATCAGTCCGCCTCTCCTTTCGATCTGACCCCGGCCACCTGGAACTACCGGTTGTGGGGCCGGATCGCCGCCGGGGTGCTGGCCTTTATCCTGCTCTGCACATTCTACAAATATATGCAGCTCAAAAGCGGCGGTGGTGCCTTTGTCGCCCAGATGTGCGGGGGGCGACCGGTGTTGCCCGACACCGACAACCTGCGGGAAAGGCGCCTGCTGAATATTGTCGAGGAGATGGCCCTGGCCTCGGGCGTTACCGTGCCAACGGTTTATCTCCTGGACCGGGAGGGGGGAATCAATGCCTTTGCCGCCGGTTTCAGCCAGGAAGACGCGGTGATCGGGGTCACCCGGGGAGCCTTGATCTACCTGGATAGGGATGAGTTGCAGGGGGTGGTGGCCCACGAATTCAGCCATATCCTCTACGGCGACATGCTGGTTAACCTCCGCTTGCAAGGGGTGTTGCACGGCATTCTGGCCCTGGGCTTGCTGGGGGAGGTCCTGTTGCGCGGTTCGGCCCGGGGGGCGGGCGCCGTTCGGGTCCCCTACCTTCGCACCGGGCGGCAGGGTAGCGGCGCCG
>DSDS01000139.1 GCA_011048585.1 Desulfurivibrio alkaliphilus
CGACAAACCGTGGGTGACAGTCGCCTGGCCTGGGGGGTGTTGCTGGGCACCATTCCGGTGGGGTTGGCCGGGCTGGCTTGCAAGGGGTTAGTGGGGGATGAGTGGCGCTCGCCGGTGGTGATCGCCTTCAGTTTGATCGGCTTCGGCCTGCTGCTGGCCTGGTCGGACTGGAAGCATGGCAACGGCCGTGACGAGCACACCCTGAGCTGGCGGGATATCGCGATCATCGGCTGCGCCCAGGCCCTGGCCCTGATTCCCGGCACCTCCCGTTCGGGTATCACCATCACCGCCGCCCTTTTCCTCGGCCTGAGCCGGGAGGCGGCCAGCCGCTTCTCCTTTCTGCTTTCGATTCCGGTGATCGTCCTGGCCATGGGCCTGGAGATCGTTACCCTGCTCCGCGGCGACGAGGCGGTGGAGTGGTTGAGTCTGGGGTTGGGAGCGTTACTCTCCGGGATCAGCGCCTATCTCTGTATCCACTACTTCCTGGCCTTTATTCGCCGGATGGGGATGCAGCCCTTCGTGATCTACCGGCTCCTGCTGGGGGCGGTGCTGCTCTATTTTTTCGGCTGGTGAGCTAAAGGTTTCGAGAGATCATGGTCAGGCAAGTGGCCGCGCGGGCTCCCGAGGAGGTGTTGGCCAAGGCAAACAGTTTGCGAATGCTGTAGCAGCAGTCCGATCAGACAGGGACGGGTGTTGGCGTTGAGTTTAAGGAGCAACCCTAAGTGGAAGCTAAAGCGGGAGGATCTGCATCTCTTTTTTAGTGGGGTGGGCGCCTTGCAGGATCAGGCCCTTGCGGCCGTCGATGCTGATGGCGTCCCCCAGGTTGATTTCGGTGCCGTTGATCTCACAACGCTCCTCATTCTCATAGACCTTGAGGCTGGGGCAGCCCACGACACAGGTTTTTTCCAGTCTGGTGGCAACCACCGCCGCGTGCGAGGTTTGACCGCCCCGGGCGGTGAGCAGGCCGTCGGCCATTGCGATCTCCTTGATATCTTCCGGGACCGTGTCCTGGCGGATCAGAATCAGGGTGGCGTCAGGGTCCGCCAAGCGCAGGTGTTGAATGTTGTCGCCGTTGAATACCGCCCGGCCGGAAAGGGCGCTGCCGCTCACTCCCACTCCATGGGCCAGGAGAGCCTTCTCGGCGGCGTCGTGATCGGCAAAGATAAAAAAGCTCTCCTTCTTCTTGATGGTGATCATGTCACGGGTCTGCAACAGGTAGAGATTTTCCGCCTCCGGTCCTTCGAAGGTGAATTCGATCTCCTGGGCGTTCCAGCGTTTTTCATAGACCAGATTGCGACAGATCGCGAGCAGCCGCTGGTAAACTGCCGGGAAGCGGCGCTCCAGGGTGTTTTCCGGTTCGCGGCCGTCCAGTTCGGCCTGTTCCACCGAGATCGGCTCGGTGGTAACCAGGCCGCTGACGATATCCTCCCCCTGGTCGCCCACCGCGTAATCTCCCCAAAGGGCCACCCGGCTCACCTTGCGGTAGGGGTGGGCGGTAAAAACCACCCCGCTGCCCGACTTGGCCCCGATATTGCCGAAAACCATGGTCTGCACGATCACCGCCGTGCCCCAATCATCGGAGATATCCATGATGTTTCGATAATCTTGGCTTTTGGGGGTGTCCCAGGAGGCCATCACCATCTCCACCGCCCCGGTCAGTTGCAGCCAGGGATCATCGGGAATACCGATCCCGCGGCCCCGGATGGTTTTCTGGTATTCCAGGGCCAGATTCCGGATCTGTTCGGGGGAGAAATCGCGTTTGTACCTGACTCCGTAACGGTCCTTGGCGGCGTCCATCAGCTCCTGAAAGCACTCCCGCTCGGCCCCCCGGCCCATGGCCCAGGACTGAAGAAAGCGGCGGAAGTTGTCCCAGGCCAGGAACTCCTTGCCCGCCTGCCTGGCGAACTCGGTGACGATATCCTCGTTGAGCCCCACGTTATGGATGGTGGACATCATCCCTGGCATGGAGATCGCCGCCCCGCTGCGGACGGACAGAAGCAGGGGGTTGGCCGGATCTCCGAAACGGCGGCCGGTCTGCTCCTCCACCCGGTTGAGGGCCAGGCGCAGACGGGCCATGAAATCGTCCCGGCACTTGTTGAATTCACGGATCACCGGCCAGCAGCGGAAAACTTCGGTGGTGATGGTAAACCCCGGGGGCACCGGTTTGCCCTGGATGGCCAGCAGGGTCAGATTGTAGCCCTTGTTGCCCAGCAAAATCAGATTGGCATTGCGGCTGTGACGGGGGTTGAGCGGGGTGACCGCCCGCTCCGGGTTGTAGGTCATCAGCAGGTCGAGATTACCCTCGTCCAGTACCTCTTTCTGGGCCTCCAGGGTTTGGTAGATCCGGGTGATGAAGTTATCCAGATGCTGGAGACCGAAGGTGCCGGCGATCAGGTCGCGCATAAAGCTTTCCGACAGCCGGTTGATATTGCCGCCGGGGTCATCCTCCTGCCAGAGGTGGCGGTATTTGGGCAGCAGGTTGGGGCTGCCGATCTGGGGGATGATGATGCTGAGGTTGTTCTCGTGGAGGTTGGTGTAATAGGTGTAGATCACATCCTTGACCCCCTCCGAGAGGCCGCGGAAGATATCGAGGAACTGGGTATAGGAAAAACGTTTGATCCCCAGGGAGTTACTGAGCAGCGACAGGTGGGAGGAGAGCTTGCGGCTGGTAATCCCGTCGATTTTCAGGGCCCGCAGGTAGAGGCGCAGGCATTTGAGAATCCGGATGAAGGTGGCCTTGGTGATAATGGCCAAGTTAACCGTGTCCGGCAGTTTTTCCAGGTAGGTGTTGGCCAGGTTTTCCAGGCGGAAGGTGAGGCTTAAGGCATCGAACTTGCGCTCCTGGTAGCGGCCGTAAATCGAGGGGATATCCACCGCGATGTGGCGCTTGTGGTAGATGCTCTCCTGGGCCGGAAAATGCTCCGGGCTCAGGATGATCTCCTTGAGACCCTCCAGGTGATCGAGCATGGCGGTAAGGCACTCGAAGGTGTCGCAGATCTCCAGATCGGCCAGTAACTGTTCCATCTCGGGAAAGCCGCCGACCGCCGCCTGTTTCAAGTGCTGGCGCAGCTCTTCGGTGCCCAGGTTGTATTTCTGGTGGCAGAGCCGGTACATCCGGACCAGCAGGTCGAAGCGGCGCCTTTCCGCGGCCGGGATATCTTCCTGTTGCTCCAGGTATTGGCGGCGCTGGGTGAAGTCCCAGTTGAGCAGGTCGGTGACCTGGCGAATATGGTTCAGGCCCCAGATCCGGTTGGTCAGGCGATGAAGGTCATCGACAAACTCCCCCTTCGGGCTGATCTGCGCCAAAACCTCCTCGGGCAGGTAGGGCGCCAGCCCCCGCCGGTCGCGGTCCCGCCAGAAGAGGATGATCGCCTCGATAAAATCGACAATCAGGTTGCTCGACTCCACGTGGCTCTGTTTACGGAGAAAGTGGATCAGCTTATCGCGGCGCTGGTGAATCTCATCCAGTTCGGTGGAGACCTCGCGCAACTGGCCCTCGGCCCCGATGTCGTTAAAGAAAACCGGTACCAGCTTGGCGAACTGGGTGACCAGGTTATAGACCGGCTCGATGGGCTGGTTAAGCAGCTCGGTGATATCACGCTGAAAAAGATCCGTGTCCTTGAGGCAGGTGCCGGAGAGCTTAAGGTTGATGATCAGGGCCGAAAAGAGGGTGGAACACCATTTGGGCTCCTGGCCCACCAGGTTGAGCCAGACCCGGATGTTGGCCAGGTGGGCCGGGTTGGCCAGGGGCTGCCAGTCCTCGCCGATACCGGTAACATTGGCGTACTGGAAGCCGAAGCGCACCGTCTCCCAGAGGAAGGTTTCCACCAGCCGGGAGTTGCCCCGGCGGAACACCTCGGAGCCGATCACCTGAATGCACTGCAGGGAGGTGTGGGGATAGCGCCGGACGTTGCTCTTGAGCAGGGCCAGGGTGGTCAGCAGGAAGCGTTCGATCTCTTCGAAGGACTGGCGGCGGATCAGCCGTACCAGGCTGCGGTTGATCTCCCGCAGAGTCTCTTCGTGGATCAGGGCCAGCCCGCCGGTGTCCATGATCCGGAAGAGGAAAAGCATCTTGCGGTTTTCCGAGAAGCGATCAGCCGACTCCTCTCCGACCAGCCGGTCGGGGATCTCCTTGTAGAGCCGGACGATATCCAGGTGGTCCGGCAACTCCAGCAAGCGGTTTATGGCGTTTTCCTGGCGCTCGGGGTCGATCTCTTCCGCTATTCGCAGGTGTTCGGCCAGGCGGGCGTGGGAGATCTCCTGAAAGAGAAGTCCGGCCTGCCAGCCCTGGCAGATGGCTTCGCACTCGGAGGTGAACCAGGGCTGGGGATCTTCCTCGCCCAGCCAGTAGCGGTAGTTAAGCAGCAGGATCTGTCGCAGCAGCCGGGCCATGGCCGGCAAATCGCAGATTCCGCCCTGGTCGCCGGCGGTCGGGGGTTGACACTTGGCGGCCAGCCGGGCGGCAATCCTCTTGAGGGAGTGCTGGCCCTGGACCAGCAGCATCAGCAGGGGCGGTTCCAGAGCGGCCAGCTGGTTGCAGCAATGGCCCAGGGTTTGCCGGTAGGCCGCCAGCTCCTCGGGCCTGAGGATCAGGACCAGCTTTTCCAGTAAAGCCAGCAGGGCCTCGGCGGCCTGGGCGGCCAACGGTTCATTTTTGCCGGTTTCCCGCAGGGCCTGCAGGGGAATCTCGCATAACAGGCGGCAGGATTCGGGGCCCTGGGGATGGCGGCGATAGTGGTCCAGATGCTTGAGGGCAAAGGAGCGGTAACGGGGCAGGATCAGGCGCCAGTTGCGGAAGGGGTGGCAGATGTCGTAGAGCAGCTCCTCCAGGGTGCCGTGGATCCCCTTGTAGTCGCTCACCACCTCCAGCAGCACCTTCCAGGTCGGGTCCAACTCGACACAGGCCACGGCGGTTTCCCGCAGATTGGCCCGCAGGGCATCGGAGTCGATGTCCGGCTTGCAGACTTTATCCACCACTTTTTCCCCTATCGGTAATTGGTGTCCCTGGGTAAGGACCGGGACCGGCCTTACAGGGTTCTATGCTGCTCCATATGGAGGATCAGGTCCAGCACCCGGTTGGAGTAGCCCCACTCGTTGTCGTACCAGCTCAAGATCTTCACCGTCGAGCCGATCACCTTGGTGGAAAGGGCGTCCACCACCGAGGAGTGGGGGTTGCCCTGGTAGTCGATGGAAACCAGGGGCTCCTCGGAATAGCCGAGATAGCGCCCCGCCGCCTCTGCCAGGCCCTTGTTGACCTCCGGCACCGTGGTTTCCCGTTCTAGTTCCATCACCACATCCACCAGAGAGACGTTGGGGGTGGGCACCCGCACCGCCAGACCATCAAACTTACCCTTCAACTCCGGCAGTACCAGGGATACAGCGGCGGCGGCGCCGGTCTTGGTGGGGATCATGGAGAGAGCGGCGGCCCGGGCCCGGCGCAGGTCGCTGTGGGGGAAATCGAGAATCGACTGGTCGTTGGTGTAGGCATGGACCGTGGTCATCAACCCGCTTTTAATCCCGAAGCGCTCCATGATCACCTTGGCCACCGGGGCCAGGCAGTTGGTGGTACAGGAGGCGTTGGAGACAATATGGTCGCTGGTGGGGTCGTACTCCTCTTCGTTGACCCCCATGACGATGGTTTTGACCGCCCCCTTGGCCGGGGCCGAGATCACCACCTTTTTGGCCCCGGCATCGAGATGGGCCTGGGCTTTCTCGGCGGAGGTGAACAAGCCGGTTGACTCGATCACATAATCCACCCCCA
This sequence comes from Desulfurivibrio alkaliphilus, assembly GCA_011048585.1. GTDB lineage: Bacteria > Desulfobacterota > Desulfobulbia > Desulfobulbales > Desulfurivibrionaceae > Desulfurivibrio > Desulfurivibrio alkaliphilus_A. Next base: position 5,762 of record DSDS01000139.1, read on the forward strand.
GCTCCCCCCAGGGGATCTCAGCGGGATCACGCTGGCTGAAGATTCGCACCGAACGGCCATCCACCGTGATCTCCCCCTCGCCGGTCTTGACCTCCCGGCCGTAAATCCCCATCACTGAATCATATTTCAGCAGATGGGCCAGGGTGGGTGGCGGCGTGAGGTCGTTGATCGCCACAACTTCGATCTGGGCAAACAGGGGATCGCTATCCACCGCTCGAAAAATGCTGCGGCCGATTCGGCCGAATCCGTTGATTCCGACGCGTACGCTCATGGCAAGTCTCCTTACTGATCTTGATTTCCGGTCAGTATCTTATTGACCTCTGTTAATCGCTACCGCGGGCTCCGGCTTCCGGTCAGGGTTGCCGGTAGAGCTCCAGGTATTGGCGCATCACCTTTTGCCAAGTGTAGTGCTTCTGGATATGCTGGACCGCTGCCTGACGCATGTCAAGCATCTTTTCCGGCTCCTGGCGGAAAAGGGTCAGGGCCCGCTGCATGGCTCCCATCAGGGCGGCGGACTTATGTTCGCTGTACGCCAGGCCGGTGACTCCGTCCACCACCTTGACCAGCCCGCCGACCCGGTGAACCACGGGCAGGTTGCCGAAGAGCTGGGCGATGTAGTCGGTAAGCCCGCAGGGTTCATATTGGGAGGGGATCAGGAAAAAATCTCCGGCCGCGTAGATCAGGTTGGCGACCTGGGAATCGTAGCCTTGCATGAAACAGAGCCGACCCTGGTTGCTTTCGGCCTCGGCCAGGCTGATCAGGGCCTGCTCGCTGCCCTTGTCGCCGGAACCCAGGATCAGCATTTGAAAGCCGTGATCCAGGGGCAGCAGGGTTTCCAGGGCGCCAAGCAGTTTGTCTATCCCCTTTTGGGCGGTGAGGCGGCCGACAAAGGTGAAGAGCGGGGGGTGATCCGCGGCGGTTTGCCCTTCCGCCCGGGTCAGGCTGCCGTGCCGCCGCAGGTGGGGCCAGCGGTCTGCGGCCAGGGCGGCCAGCAGTTCCCGCCGGCAAAGCTCCTTGCCGGCGAAATCCCGCTTGTTCGGGGAAAAGGCGGCGGGTAGCCCTGTTTTTGCAGGCTCTTGGGGGTTGAACTCCTCGGGGTTGATCCCGTTGGTGATCCCCGTCAGGCTGACTCCCCGGCCCAGCAGGCGGTGGCCCAGCCAGCCGGTGAGGGCATCGGCCTCGGTTTCCCGCAGCTCCCGAGCGTAGTTTTCACTCACCGTGTTGAGCGGGGCGTAGCCGGCGGCGGCCAGCAGGGGGTCGAATTTGCCTTCCAGGAGGTTGTCGCGGATCACCCGGGGGGGCAGGCCGGTGATCGCCTCGGCAAAGGGTAGGTCGTCCACCTCCTGATGGTAGCCGATACCGGCGTTGTGGACGGTGACCACCGCGCGGGTCTGGCTGAAGTAGTGGCGAAAGCCCTCAATCTCCCGAATCATGGCCGGCAGCAGGGCGGTGTGGCCGTCGTGGCAGTGGATCACCTCCGGTCGGGCTTCGAGGCGGATCATCAGGGCCAGGGCCGCCTTCTGCAGCAGGACGTTCATAGCGAAATAATCAAAATGGCCGCTACCCCGGTGGTGGTGGGGGTTGAGGGCCTCCTCGGCCGCAGTGTAGGTGTAAACCCCCATCTTCTCCTGATAACGCTGGGCGTCCAACAGGTAGAGGGAAAGGTTGCCGCCCCGGGCAGAGGGGGTTGAGGTCGGGCGCCACTCCCGCTTTCTGCTCCGGGCTGGGGTCAAAACCAGGTGGCGGGCGAAAATCCGCACCAGTTCCCGCCGCTCCACCCCGGTGTAGTTCATCTCAACCTCAAAATGGAGATTGGCGGGGGTGAACCCGGCCGCCTCGGGGTCCATAAAGCCGTAGAGGGGCAGCACCACGCTGACCCGCCGGCCCGATTCCACCAGGGCTTCCGCCAGTTGGCGCACCACATCCTTGACTCCGCCGGCCCCGGCCAGGCCGTCGTACTCCCGGCTCAACATCCAGATGTTGTTGATCACTTGGTTCCGCATCGCTCTTTTTTCGTAATCGTTCAGCAGCACCGCATCTTCGGGCGATCAGCCAGGCTTACGTACACGGGGTACGCGGCGCTTGGCCGCTTGCCCGAACCTGCAGCACTGCTGAACGATTACAGCCCGTTAAATCGACAAGTTGTTGACCATGGTGAACGGATACCTTTTTTCAGTTCAGGCGCACCGTGGCCTGACGCAGGAGATGGTCGGCCAGCACCAGGGTCACCATGGCCTCGCAAACCGGGATGATCCGGGGGATTGCCGAAATATCGTGGCGGCCGCCGATTTTAATGGTTACTGGTTCATTCCGCCGATTGATGGTCCGCTGCTCCTTGGCGACGGATGGAATCGGCTTTACCGCCACCCGGGCAATGATCTCGTCGCCGTTGGAGATTCCGGCCAGAATGCCGCCGGAGTTGTTGCCGCCAAAGCCGCCGGGCTCGATGGGGTCGTTGTTTTGCGAACCGGTGAGGGTGGCGGCGGCGAAGCCGGCCCCGATCTCCACCCCCTTGACCGCGCCGATGGACATCAAGGCTCCGGCCAGCTCGGCGTCCAGCTTGTCGAATACCGGCTCGCCCAGACCAGCCGGACAACCCCGCACCGCGATCTCGACGATCCCCCCCAGGGAATCGCCCTGGCGGCGGACCTCGTCGATCCTGGCGATCATGCGGGCGGCGGCGGCGTTGTCGGGGCAGAAGAGAGGGTTTTCCCCGATCTCCGCCAGGTTGCGCCGGTCAACGGTTATTCCGCCCAGCATAACGGTGTAGGCGCGGACCTTGATCCCTTCCCGGGCCAGGAGCTTGCCGGCCACCGCCCCGGCGGCCACCCGGGCCGCGGTTTCCCGGGCCGAGGCCCGCCCCCCCCCCCGATGATCGCGGAGGCCGTATTTCTGCTGGTAGGTGATGTCGCCATGGCCGGGGCGGTAGATATCCCGGAGGTGGTCGTAGGATTTGCTGTGGGCGTCCCGGTTCAAGATCACCAGGCTGATGGGGGTGCCGGTGGTGCGGCCCTCGAAGACCCCCGAGAGGATCTCCACCCGGTCCGACTCCTTGCGCGGGGTGGCGGCCGGGCCGCCCTGGCCGGGCCGCCGGCGGTCCAGGCAGCTCTGGATATCCGCCGCCTCCAGCTCCAGGCCGGGCGGGCAGCCGTCGATCACCACACCCAGGCCGCTGCCGTGGGACTCTCCCCAGGTGGTGACCTGAAAGACTTTACCGAAGGTGTTGCCTGCCATTGCGCTGTTCCTGTTTATGTTAAGGGCCGCCTTGGGGGCCCATTTTTTCGATGATCAGCCCGGCGATAACCGCCGGCCCCAAAGTGGTGGTGTCGATGGCCAGATCGGCGGTTTGGCGGTAGAGTTTTTCCCGCTGGGCCAGCACCTCATCGATCTCGGCCAACAAACCCTGATCGGTGAGGGCCGGCCGCTGCCGGGAACTGACCGGATCGGCACTGAGTCGGGCGGCGATGGCGGCGGGATCGGCCCGCAGCCAGACCACCAGACTCCCTTGCCTCAGTGCCGGCCACACCTCCCGGTGCAGCACGGCCCCACCCCCGGTGGCCACCACCAGCCGATGGCG
>DSDS01000034.1 GCA_011048585.1 Desulfurivibrio alkaliphilus
ATTTAACGGGCTGTAATCGTTCAGCAGTGCCGCAGGTTCGGGCAAGCGGCCAAGCGCCGCGTACCCCGTGTACGTAAGCCTGGCTGATCGCCCGAAGATGCGGTGCTGCTGAACGATTACAAGCCAAAGGGTGGGAATATATGCGGAAAGGGCAGAAGCGGGAACTGATCGGCAACGAGGGTAAGATGATCCTGGATACCATCCGGCGTCTGAACCGGAGGCATGCCGTCGATCATCTGCTGAAGATACTCAAAAAGACCCATCCCGCCGATATCGCCTGGACCTTCCGCCATCTCAGCCCCACTGAACGCCGCAGCATCTTCAATATCATCGCCCAGACCGAGATGGTCGGCGAGTTCCTGAGCGAGCTTGACGAATCGATCATGCTCGAGTTGGTCAGCGACCTGACCCCCCAATATATGTCGGCCATCGTCAAGGAGATGGACAAGGACGACGCCGCCGATCTCCTGGAGGCCCTCCCCGAGGAGATGGCCAACGAGATTCGCAAACTCATGGGCAAGGCCGACCGGGAGGAGGTGGATGCCCTGCTCCGCTACGATCCGGAGACCGCCGGCGGCCTGATGTCCCCCGATTTCATGGCCTTCGACGAGGAGATGTCGGTGGGGGAGGCGATCAAGAACGTCCAGGAGCGCAGCGAAGAGTCGGAAACCTCCTTCTACCTTTATATCACCCATGGCGAGGAGGGGCAGCTGGCCGGGATCCTCTCCCTGCGGGAATTGCTGCTGCATCCCCCCTATCGCCAGCTCAAAAACGTGATGAACCCCAATGTCATCACCGTTTCCACCACCACCCCCCAGGCCGAAGTGGCCCATATCGTTTCCCAGTACAACTTCCTGGCCGTACCGGTGGTTGATTCATCCTACAAGCTGGTGGGGATCGTCACCGTTGACGACGTGATCGACGTTATCCGGGAGGAGGCCACCGAGGATTTCCTGCGGATGGCCGGGGCGGGCAAGGACCAGGAGATTCTACTCAAGCCGGTGCTGGAGAACGCCAGAACCCGGGCCCCCTGGCTTTTTGCCACCCTGATGGGCGGGGTGGCCGCCGCCTTCATCATCACCATGTTCGAGGCGGAGCTGGCCCAGGTTTTGGCCCTGGCCGCTTTTATGCCGGTGGTGGCCGGGATGGGGGGCAATATCGGCACCCAATCCAGCACCATCGTGGTCCGGGGGATCGCCACCGGTCGGGTCAATATGGACGCCCTCTTCAAGGTGGTTTTTAAGGAGATGCGGGTGGGGTTGATCCTGGGCCTGACCTATGGGGTTTTTCTCGGGCTGTTGGCCCGACTGGGTTATGTCGAGCCGGGCCTGCTGGGAGTGGTGGTGGGGTTGTCGGTCCTGCTGGTGATGACCATGGCCGCCACCATCGGCGCTTTTATTCCCCTGATTCTCCGCCGGCTCAACGTGGATGCCGCCGTGGCCACCGGACCCTTAATCACCACCACCATGGATATTGTCGGGGTGACCGGTTACTTTGTCATTGCCAAGTTTCTGCTGGGGCTCTAGCCATGACCGCCCCGCGTCTTGCCCGCCCCGCCCGGCGGGTTCCGATCCTGCTGCTGCTGCTGGCGATCTTCGGTGGCTGGTGGTGGTTTTTTCAGGATCGAAGCCAGCCGCCCCCTCCGGTGGAGCCCCGGCCGGTTGTGGCCCGGGGAGATCTGGCCGAGGCGGAAAAGACCTCCATTGAAATTTTCCGCTCCTCCTCGCCCGCCGTGGTCTTTATCACCACCATCGAGTTGCGGCGCAGTCTGTTTACCCTCAATGTCTACGAGTTGCCTCGGGGGACCGGTTCCGGCTTTATCTGGGATCAGCAGGGGCATATCGTTACCAATTTCCATGTGATCGAGGACGCCAACCGGGTGGAGGTGACCTTGGCCGATCAGAGTTCCTGGCCGGGGCGGGTGGTCGGGGTGGCTCCGGACAAGGACCTGGCCGTGCTGCGGATCGACGCGCCGGTGGACAAGCTGACCCCCCTGCCGGTGGGGCAATCGGCCAACCTGCTGGTCGGCCAGCAGGTATACGCCATCGGCAACCCCTTCGGCCTGGATCAGACCATGACCTCGGGAATAGTTTCCGCCCTGGGCCGGGAGATCAGGGCGGTTACCGGCCGCACCATCCAGGGCGTGATCCAGACCGACGCCGCCATCAACCCAGGCAACTCGGGCGGCCCCCTGCTGGACAGCGCCGGTCGGCTGATCGGGGTCAACACCGCCATCTACAGCCCCTCCGGAGGGAGTGCCGGGATCGGGTTCGCGGTTCCGGTGGACGTGGTTAACCGGGTGGTGCCCGAGATCATCGCCCATGGCCGCCTGATCCAGCCTGGCCTGGGGGTGACGGTGGCCCATGAACAGCTGACCCGCCGGCTGGGGGTGGCGGAGGGGATCCTGATTGTCAATATTCGCCCGGGCAGCGCCGCCGAGACCGCCGGGTTGCGCGGAACCAGGCAGGTGGCCGGCGAGCTGGTGCTGGGGGATATAATCATCGGTGTGGCCGGCAACCGGGTGCGCACCTTCGATGATCTGCGCAATATCTTCGACCGTTACCGGGTAGGGGATGAAGTGGAGTTGACGATTATTCGCGGGGGCCAGCCCCGCTCGCTTTGGGTTGTGTTGGAAGAGGTGGGCTGAGCGTGAACTGGTGGACCAAAGCCCTTAAAAGTCTGGTCTCTCCCGATCAACAGGATCGACTGGATCTCTTTCGGATTTTTCCCAGCATCCGGCGTTTTCTGGCGGCCCGTCACAACTACGCCTACATGCGGATCGCCAGTGATCTGCTCTTTTTGCTGGTGTTGATCTTCGGCATTTTCGGTCCCCGCGATCCCGAACGCAATATCGTGGTGTTTCTAAGCTGGGGAGTGATCTGGCCGGCCATCGTGTTGAGCTGGTTCTTTGTCGGCCGGATGTGGTGCGGGGTTTGTCCCTTTCCCGGCCTGGGCGTTTTCCTTCAGAACAAGGGGCTGACTCTTAATTTGCCGGTCCCGCGCTTTTTGCAGAAATATGGGGTTTATGCCTCGGTTTTTCTGCTGGCCCTGATCATCTGGATTGAGGTGGTGCTCGGCCTGGACCGTTCACCAATGGGCACCGCCATCTTTTTGCTCTCCATCACCTTCGGCGCCTTTCTGCTCTCCGTCCTTTTCCCCGGTCAGGCCTGGTGTCGCCACCTCTGTCCCCTGGGCCGGATCAGCGGCGCCGCCGCCACCCTGTCGATTACCGAATTCCGGCCCGACCACGATAAATGCCGGGGCTGCACCACCTTCGCCTGCAAGAGGGGGGCTCCGGGCAAGCGGGGCTGCCCGGTCTATCTGGGGGCCTTCAACGTCCAGAACAACCTCCACTGCCTGGTCTGCGGCCACTGTCTGCCAGCCTGCGATCGCGACTCTCCCCAGTTGCTGTTGCGCAACCCCTATTCGGAGTTGATTCGCAACAAGGGTCGCTACATCACCTGCACCTATATCGTACCTTTCCTTATCGGCTCCCAGCTGGCCCGTTTTTTTCGTGAAACCCCCGGCTACGGCCATCTCCAGGCCCTGCTCGGACTTTCCGACGCGGTGCTGTTCAGTGTTTTGCTGGTGCTGGGCTTCGGGGTGGTGCTGGGGGTGATCAGCTACGGCTCCCGGCTGTTCGGAATCACCGAAGATCCGATGGTTGGCAGGTTCGCACCCATGGTCCCGATTCTGATCCCCCTGGCGTTTTGCGGGGAGCTGGTCTATCGGATGTACTATTTCACCGGCGGGCTGGGGAACTTCCTGCCCACCGCCGGGCGTCAGTTCGGTTTGCAGTTTTTAGAGAAACTGCAGTTCACGGTGCCCGAATTTCCAGTTCAGATCCTGGCCGCCGTCTTTATGCTCAACGGCACCATCGCCGGCTGTTACATCCTCTGGCAATATTGTCTGCATGACTTCTCCGGGCTGGTGAGGTTTCGCAATTTTCTGGGGATCAACCTGCTGATCATTACCCTGCTGATTGCCTATCTGGTGGTAATTTTTTAAATTACTTCAGACGGCTGAGCTGCCGGAGAAAGTCCGCCCGCTTTTTTTTGGCCAGTTCCCGCATATCCTTGATCTGGTCCGATTCGTCGATGATTTCGCGGCCGACGATCTCTTCGATCACGTCTTCCAGGCTGATCACCCCGGTGAAACCGCCGTATTCGTCCACCACCGCGAAGAGATGGCGGCGCATTTCGAAAAAATTGAGCAGCACCTTGGTCAGGCGGGCCGATTCGGGTACGAAATGGATCGGGTGCATCAGCTCTTTGAGCCGGACCTGATCCCGGTCGGCGGCGGCGCTGAGCAGCACGTCCTTGCGCAGCACGATGCCCACGATATTGTCCGGCTCCTGATCGTAAACCGGGACCCGGCTGTGGAAGTTCCACTTTTTTTCAAACTCCCGGGCCTGGCTCACGGTTAGGTTGGCGTCCAGGGTGAAGGTGACGGTGCGGGGGGTCATCGCTTCCCGCACCCTTTTGTGGCGCAGCTCCAGGATGTTGGTGATTACGCTGGCCTCCTGGGCGCCGATGGCCCCGGATTTCTGGCTGATGGCGGCAAAAGCCGCCACCTCCTTGGCCGAGATCAAAATCTCGTCATCCTTGCCTCTTCCCAGCCAGTGGGTGATCCCGTGGATCAGCCACACCGCCGGGGCCAGCAGCTTGACCAGCAGGTCGAGGGGCAGGGCAATCAGGGGAGCCAGGAATTTGGCGTAGGTAACGCCCAGGGTTTTGGGCAGAATTTCGGAGAAGAGCAGGATGCTGGCGGTGAAAGCGGCGAAAAACCACACCAGGTGCTGTTCACCGAAGACCACGGCGGCGGCGGCGCCGGCCACCGCCGCCCCGGCGGTATTGGCAATGGTGTTCAGGGTGAGGATGGCGGTGATCGGCTTGTGGATCTCCTTTTTCAGCCGCTTCAAAACCTTGCCGGAATAGCGGCGCTGGGCCAGCAGTTCCACCCGGCTTTGGGGCACCGAGTATAAAACCGCCTCAAAGACGCTGCAGAGAGCCGAAACCACCAGGGCGAAGCCGACCGCCAGGATAAGCTGGGTAAGCACGTAAACCTCCAGGTTTAAAAGTGGAAAACGAAAGATGGCCAGAGCTAAGGAGCTATTTACCATACTCCGGATAAATTGACAGCCAGAGGAGTTAAAGGGAGGAAGGATGATGATCGCGATCAGCACTACCAGTTCGGGCAAAATCAGCGGGGACACCCTGCTCTGTTTCATCAGGGGAGGGACAGCGACCCTGGAGGCTCCCGGTTGCCCACCGGCGGCGGCGGAGTGTTTGCGGCAGGCCGGGGAGAGCGGTGATTTTCTGGCCCGCGAGGGCCAGGTTTATGTGGCCCCTGCCGCGGAGCCCCGGCGGATTGTCTTGGTGGGACTGGGCCCCGATGCGCCCGATGAAGAGGGCTGGCGTCTGGCCGGCGGGACGGCGGTGGCGGCCCTGCTCAAAACCGGGGCGGCCAAGGTGACCGCCCTGCTGCCCCCTTTCGTGGCTAAGCCGGGGCCGGCGGCGGCCGCCTTGACCGAAGGGTTGCTGCTTGGCTCCTATCGTTTCACCAAATACCAAAGCGGACCCGACCCCGAGGAGCCGGCTCCCGCCCTGGCTGCCGTGGAGATCAGCGGACCCCGGGGGATCGGGCCGGCGGTGCGCCGGGCGGTGACGGTGGCCCGGGCGGTGGCGGGGGCCCGGGATATGGCCAATGAGCCCGGCAATGGCTGGACCCCGGAAGAGTTTGCTCGCCGAGCCCGGGAGCTGGCGGCAAAGCATGAGCTGCGGCTGAAAGTCCTGGACCTTAAGGCGATGCGCAAGCTGGGCATGGGCGGCATCGTTGGGGTCAACCAGGGGTCGGCTCAGCCCCCTCGGCTGGTGATTCTTGAGTACCGGGCCGCGGCCAAAAAGGTTCCCACCCTGCTGCTGGTGGGCAAGGGGCTGACCTTCGACTCCGGCGGGATCTCACTGAAGCCGGGCAGCGGCATGGAAGAGATGAAATATGACATGTGCGGCGGGGCGGCGGTTCTGGCGGCCATGGAAGTGGTGGGGCAGGAAAAGCCCCGCGGGGTCAACGTGGTGGCCATGGTGCCCGCCACCGAGAACCTGCCGGGTCCGGCGGCCCTTAAGCCCGGTGATATCATTAAGCAGTATGGCGGTAAAACCGTGGAGGTGATCAATACCGACGCTGAGGGGCGCCTGATCATGGCCGACTCTTTAGCCTACGGGGTGGAAAAGTTCCGGCCGGATCTGGTGGTGGATCTGGCCACCTTGACCGGCGCGGTGATTATCGCTCTGGGGCATCACCGGGCCGGTCTGTTGGGCAATGACGATCAGTGGTGCGACCGGGTGCTGGCAGCGGGGGCCAGGGCGGGAGAACCGGCGTGGCGCCTGCCCTTGGGGCCGGAATACCGTAAACAGCTTAAATCCAGGGTGGCCGACCTGAAAAATGTCGACAAACGTGATGCCGGCACCATCCTGGCGGCGGCCTTTCTCCAGGAGTTCGTGGGCGCCACCCCATGGGTGCATCTGGATATCGCCGGCACGGCCTGGAATTTTACCGAAAAGTCCTACGTGCCCAAGGGGCCTTCCGGTTTCGGGGTCCGCACCCTGGTGGAACTGATCCGTAGTTTTTAGAAGTCCTCAAAGGGTTCGTCCTCAAAGGGGATCACCTTGGCTGCCTCGGTTTTTTTGTGGTCGGCGGCGGCCTTTCCGGCCGGCAGGGCCGCTTTGGTCTTTGGTTTCTCCTTGGCCTTGGCCAGGGCCGGAGGCGGCCCGGCCGGAGTGTGGTCCGGGGGCATCGCCACCAGGCTTTTTTTGCCCACCATGGCCAGCAGGCCGGCCACCCGCTGTTGAATGGCCTCGGCCTGGCTGGAGAGTTCAGAGGCGGCGGCGGCGGTCTCTTCGGCGGCGGCGGCATTGTCCTGGGTGGCTTGATCGATATGGCTGATCGCCTCGTTGACCTGCTTCACCGCTTCCGCTTCCTCCCGGGAGGCGGTGGCGATTTCGGCCAGCAGGATGGCGATCTTCTCCACCGCGCTCCGGGCCTTAGAGAATGAGCCTCCGGTTTCATCGACCAGGCTGGCGCCGCCCTTGACCTTCTGCACCGTCCCTTCAATCAACCCCGAGGTGTTCCGAGCCGCGTCCGCCGCCCGCATGGCCAGGTTGCGGACCTCGTCGGCCACCACCGCGAATCCGGCCCCGGCCTCTCCGGCCCGGGCCGCTTCCACCGCGGCGTTCAAGGCCAGCAGATTGGTCTGGAAGGCGATCTCGTCGATGGTCTTGACGATCTTCTGGGTCTCCACCGAGGCGGCATTGATCTCGTTCATCGAAACAATGAGCTTTTTCATCGACTCATCGGCGTGGGCCAGCACCTGGTTGGCTTCCCGCATCAGGGCGTCGGCCTGCAGGGCGTTGTCGGCATCCCGGTTGATCATGGCGCTCATCTCCTCCACCGAGGCGGAGGTCTGCTCGATGGCCGCGGCCTGGCGGGAGGAGCTGTCGGCCACCGCCTGGCTGGTGGCGGAGAGCTGGTGGGAAGCCGTGGTGACCTGGTTGGTGCCGTCGTTGATCTCGTTGGAGATGCCGGTTAAAGAGCGGACCAGGCCGATGGAGACGTAGATGGCGGCCATGGCCGACAACCACCAGATCAGAACCCCGCCGCCGAGTTTGGTGAAGAGGGCCGTCCGGCTGTCACCGAGATATTGCCGGCCGGCATCCTGGTAATCCTGGGCCAGTCTGGTCTCCACTTCGTTCATCAGCCTGATCTTGCCGCGGATCGCCGTATCCCAGCGGGCGGGATCGATGTTGAAGCCGCCGCCGAAGCGATGGTCGATGGCGACCTGACGCAGGTCGGCCACCTGCCGGACCTGGGAATCGTTCATCTTGGCCTGATAAAAGGCCCGAACTTCGGGATCGGCCAGGGTCTCGAAACTCTCCAGGTAAACCTTCTGTTCGGCCAGACTCTCGGCAAACCGCATGAAGGCCAAGGGGGCGAACTCATTGGCGGCGAAGGTGTTGTTTATCAGCAGCCGTTCACCATGGAGACGCATGACGAACTCCAGGAAGTTGTAGTGGCCGGCGATCAGCCGCATCAGCTCCTGGTTGGGGATATCCTGGGAGACCAGGCGGACGGTGGCCCGCACTTCGGCCAGGACTTCGGCGTAAGCGGCAAAGGAGGCGCCGCCGCCGATGCTCAGAGAGTCCACCTGGCGGCGGGTATCGGCCAGGCCGGCCAGGGCGCTGAGGGCTTTTTGGACCTGGTTGGTTAAAGCCAGGGTTTCCCGTTCGGGATGGTTGGCGGCGATGAACTGGCGAAAGGAGTTGATCTTGCGGTCGGTTTCTCCGCGCTGGGTGGTGAGTTCGGTGCGCATCAGGCGGCCGCCGCTCCCCAGAAAGGCGTCGGTCAGGCTGCGCTCCTCCTGAAGATCGTGGGCGATTTCGCCGGCCATGCTGGCCAGGGTGGCGATATCGACGGTGGCGTGGGCCCGTTGCAGATTTCGGTAGCCGTCGAAGGACTCTTTAAGCAGGATCAGGGAGAGAAAGAGCAGGGGCACGGCCAGCAGCAAGGCGAGGCGCTTTTGGACGGTGAGGCGGTTGATGAAATCCATTTTTCACTCCTTGTCGAATTGGGGCGATCTTTGGCTCTACTCTCTCTGGTTGCGTTGGGTTGTTATTGTAACGTTTTTATTTAATCCCGGTATATTACCATAATGTGACAAAACGCCACAAATTTAAAAAGCCCGCGGCAAATCGTTAGCAAAACGGGTCAGCAACTTTTCCAGTACCGAAGTGACCTCGGCGAAATTGTTGCCCTGGAAGTTGATGAACCGGGGTCGAAGCTGGTAGCCGAGCCGCACGGTTTCCCGGTCGGTGGCGGGCAGCACCACGATCAAGGGCAGGTCGGCCAGCAACTCCCGGTGGTTGAGGGTCGCCTTCAGGTCGTTTTGGTCGCTCAAGGCCATAACCGCCACCGTTTCACCGCTCCAGAGCCGGGAGATGGCGGCGGTAAGTTCCTGTTGGTTCCGGCAGGCGTCCAGGGGCAGGCCGGCACTCGCCATCGCCGCGACCATTTCCGCATTTCATGCGACAAAGTAGTGGTCTTTTTTCCGTTTGATCCGGTGTTTTTGCATGATCCGGTAAAGCTGGGAGCGAGAGAGGCCCGAGATGGCGCAGGCCTTTTCCATGTCGCCCCCGGTCAGGCCGAGCAGGTCGTTGAGGTAGCGTTGCTCCGCCTGTTCCAGGGCTTCCTCCCGAACATGCCGCAGGGTGGGCAGGGGAGATGGTCGGGGTGCGACCGGGAG
>DSDS01000021.1 GCA_011048585.1 Desulfurivibrio alkaliphilus
TAATCACTAAGGTTTCACAAGAAGAAGGCCAATCTTCTCAATAACAAAGCAAGGAGGAAGTAAGGATGAAAAAGGTAGGAGTAATTGCTCTGTCGGCCCTGATGGTCCTGGGGATCTCTTCGGTGGCCATGGCTGCCGGCCATGAAGCAGCAGCAGGTGGCGTTGACCAGATGGCCATCGCCCTGGTTTGTGTTGCCGCCGCGCTTTCCGTCGGCCTGGCCGCCCTGGGTTGCGGTATCGGTATTGGTGTGGTCAGTGGTAACGCTTGTGCCGGTATTGCCCGGAACCCGGAAATCTCCGGTAAGATCACCGTAACCATGATCCTCGGTATCGCGTTCGCCGAGTCGCTGACCATCTTTGGTCTGGTTATCTCCCTGATCCTGCTCTACGCTCATCCTTACGGCGCCCTGCTGGGCATGTAAGGCATCCGCTTTAATAAGCGGTCGGCTGCTGACCGCCCCGGAGTAACGGGGTGTAAAAGTTGGCCGCTTGTGGTAAATAAAACGGCGACCGATTGATTTCGGTCGCCGTTTTTTGTTTGCGGTAAGGCCAGGAACCGAAGGCTTTGCCGTCTTTTTTTTGGGCTGGCGGCAGGGAGGGGTTTGATGGGCGATGGGGGTGAGGAGAGGGTGGTGATCACTCCCCGGCGGTCACCGGGCGAGCCGGTCCTGGCCGGGCCGGGGTTGCTGCTGGTCAATCCTGCTGAGGCCGGCGCCGGGATCAGCCTGGCTCAAACGGCCGGCTGGCGGCGGCAGCGCCTCTTTCACAGCAACCTCTGGCACAATCAGGCCGGCGCTGGCTGGCTGGCCGGACCGGCGGTGGGGTCGCCCATGGCGGTGCTTTGCCTGGAGAAACTTATCGCCCTGGGGGCCGGGCCGGTGATTGCCCTGGGATGGGCCGGTGGCCTGGCGCCCTACCTGGCCCTGGGGGATATTGTCTTGCCCACTTCGGCCCTGAGCGAGGAGGGCACATCCCGCCACTACCCCCTGCCCGAGCCGCCGTTGCCGGCCGAGGGTTTGCTTACGTCCCTGGAGCGGGTCCTGGCTACGGCCGCGCTGCCCTTTCGGCGGGGAGCGGTCTGGACCACCGACGCCCCGTACCGCGAAACCATGGCCAAGGTAGAAAAGTATCGCCAAGCGGGCATTTGCGCGGTGGAGATGGAGTATGCCGCCCTGGCCACGGTGGCGGCTTTTCGGGGGGTTGAATTGGTCGAGTTGCTGTTGATCTCCGATCTGGTTCGCCCCGATTACCCCTGGCAGCCCGCCTTCAACCGCAAAGAGTTTCGTCGCCGCTCCCGCGCGTTGCTGGAGCTGCTTTTTCACTTTATCCGGCGAGGAGAATTTTGATGGCAACCGTTCATTTAACCAGTCTGGGCTGCCCCAAGAACCTGGTGGATTCGGAGGTGATGCTGGGGCTGCTGCTGGAGCAGGGCTTTACCCCGGTCAGCGAGCCCGAGGAGGCCAATATTCTGCTGGTCAACACCTGCGGCTTTATCCAGTCGGCGGTTGAGGAGGGGATCGATACCATCCTTGGGCTCATCGAGCTTAAGAAAAGTTCGTCGGCGCGAGTGGTGGTGGCCGGTTGCATGGTCAAGCGCTATGGCGCCGATCTGGTAAAGGAGCTGCCCGAGGTGGATCTTTTTCTCGGGACCGAGGAGGTGGCGACCATTGGTGACCGGCTGCGGGCCTTGGTGGCCGGCGGTTCCTGTGCCACCCTGCCGGGGGCTGCCGACCGCTTCCGCGAACAGAGTGAAATCCCGCCATTTTTGATGAACTCAGATCTGCCCCGTCGGTTGGCGACTCCGCTCCACCGGGCCTATCTCAAGGTTACCGAAGGTTGTGACAACCGGTGCAGTTACTGTCTTATTCCCTCCATTCGCGGCGCCCTGCGCAGTCGGGCTCTGCCCGATATCCTGCGGGAGGCCCGGGGGCTGGCCGCTGCCGGAGTCAAGGAGTTGACCCTGGTGGCGCAGGATTTGACCGCCTACGGTCTGGATCTGCGGGGTGCGCCCAAGCTGCCCGAGCTGCTTAACGGTCTGCTGCGCGACACCAATATCCCCTGGATACGGCTGCTCTATCTTTACCCCTCGCGGGTCAAGCTCGACCTGATCGCCTTGGTGGCAGAGGAGCCCAGAATTCTGCCCTATTTCGATCTGCCCTTTCAGCATGTTTCCGACCGGGTACTCAAGGCGATGAATCGCCCCTACGGGGAAGCGGTGATTCGGGAGCTGGTGGGAGAGATCCGCCGGACATTGCCCGAGGCGGCCATTCGCAGCACCTTCATGGTCGGTTTTCCCGGGGAAGAGGAGGAGGATATGGAGCGCTTGGCCGCCTTCATGGCCGACTGCCGCCTGGATCACGTGGGGATCTTCACCTATTTCAACGAGGAGGGATGTGCCGCGGCCGTGCTGCCCCGGCAGTGTCCTGATGAGCTCAAGGAGCAGCGGCGGGATCGTTTGATGGCCCTGCAGGCGGAGATTTCACTGGCCGCCAATCTGGCCCGGGTGGGACGGGTGGAAGAGGTACTGGTGGAAGGAGTAAGCGGGGAGTCGGAGCTGCTGCTGGAGGGTAGAACCCGCTATCAGGCCCCGGAGGTTGATGGCTGCGTTTATATCGCCGACGGCCAGTGCCGGGCCGGTGAGTTGGTCCGGGTGAAAATAACCGAGGCCCATCCCTACGACCTGGTTGGCGAAATCGTCACTGATTGACCTGTTCCCGCAGCTCTTTGCCCACCTTGAAAAAGGGCAGCCTCTTGGGATTGACCTTGATCTTCTCCCCGGTTTTGGGGTTGCGCCCGAAATAGCTGTTGTACTCCTTGACCGTGAAGCTGCCAAAACCACGGATCTCGATGCTTTCTCCCTTGGCCAGGGACTCGATCATGGTTCCCAGGATGGTCTGGGTAACGGAGCTGGCCTCCCGGGTGGGGAGCTCCGTTGCCGTGGCCAAGGCCTCGATCAGTTCCGACTTGTTCATGGTTGTTCACCTACAGTGCATAAATAAACAATAAAATCCAGCAAGATGAGGCATATTACCCCCCACCGCCCGGCAATGCAAAGCATATTTATTCCTGTTACCCCGGGGCCGGGCCCCCTTGGAAAATGCGGCGGATATCTTCCGGGTCAAGGCGCCGGTAGGCGCCACTGGCCAGGTCGCCCAGGCGCAGGCCCCCATAGGCCACTCTCTTTAAGCGCAACACCGGATGGCCGATGGCGGCAAACATCTTGCGCACCTGGCGTTTGCGCCCTTCATGGATTATCACCTCCAGGGTGCAATCGCCATCCCGGCGGCGCAGGGTTCTGATCTCGGCGGGCCAGGTCCGGCGGCCCTCCAACTCGATCCCCCGACGCAGGGACTGGAGATCGGAGGCCGCCGGCAGGCCCTGAACAGTGGCCTGGTAGGTGCGCTTGATCTCGTAGCGGGGATGGAGGATGCGATTGGCCAGGTCACCGTCGTTGGTGAGCAGCAGGGCGCCTTCGGTCTCCAGATCCAGTCGGCCCACCGGAAAAAGGCGCAGCCCCGGCTCCTTGACCAGGGACCCGACCAGGGGCCGACCCTGGGGGTCATGCATGGTGGTGACGTAGCCGGCGGGTTTGTTGAGCAGGACGGTGACCTTTTCCTCGGGAAAGGAGAGGGGGTGGCCGTCGAAGGTGATCTGCTGGAGCTCGGGGTCCACCTGCAGCCCCATCCGGGTGACCGGGCAGCCGTCAACCATCACCCGTCCGGCGGCGATATATTCCTCCGCCGCCCGGCGGGAACCGATGCCGGCCCGGGCCAGTACCTTCTGCAATCTTTCTTTCATTCAGGGAGGATCGGGAACGGGTCGATCAATGGTAATCGCCCCGGCGATATTTGGCGGCTTCCAGATGGGAGACGGCGGCCACCTGATCCAGCAGGCGGCTCAAGGGATCCTGTTCCGGCAACTCCCGGCGCAGGGCCTGCATGGCGGTGAGCTCGTTTTCCAGGGCGCTGATGTAGGGTTCCAGCTCTTCGGCCCGCAGGGCGGTGTTGCCCAGGGCGGCGCTGAAGGAGTCCAGGGTGTTGATGGTGGTTTCGGAAAGGCTCAGTCCTTCGAGTCGCAAATGGGCGGGGACCGCGGCCCAAACCTGGTTCGCCGCCGAGGTTGAGTCGGTGGCGGTGATGCTTTGGCTCCCGCCAAGATGGCTTTGCAGCACCTGGGCGAAGTCGGCCCCCCCTTCCCTCGGGCCCGAGATTTTTTTACCGCCGGTTATCTTTTGGTTCTGCAGGATATCGTCGATCTTCATGGCAGCCCTCATGCTGGGTTCAAATGGTCGTTTCCACTATAACCTATCGGTGGGCCGGCGGTCAAACATGAGAACTTTTTACGCCCCCAAATTGGGCAAGATTTTTGCCATTTTACCGTCCACCAGGGCGCGGGTGGCGGGGTCCACCTCCAGGACCGGCGGATACCAGGGCTTCATCCGGCAATCGAAAACCACCGGCGGGGTCAGGCCGACATGGAAGCGGCGGACGGTGGCGCTGGTGGCCCCGTAGATATCGGCGGCCGGTTCGAAACGGGTAAAGAAGGTCCAGATAAACTCCTGCAGGCTTTCGGTGGCCGCCGCCACGCTGTCCACCAGCAGGACCACCGACCAGTCGGCCAGGGCGGGGTCGGCGGCCAGGCGGGCCGGCAGCTCCCGATCCGCCTCATAGGAACTTCCCTCCAGCACCAGGGTCCCGGGGAGAAAGGCGCGGGCGGCCCGGCAGCCGTGGGGCGGGGCCTGCCTGAACTCCTCCGGTAACCGCCGCTTGGCCTCCCGGCCCAGGCCCATCATCATGGCCTTGGAGCCGGAGTTGACCGAGGGGCCGGTGTAGTCCAGGGTGTCCTGGGAGACATTGGCAAAGACGAAAAGATCGGTTCGCCAGTTGATCCGTTCCAGCACATGGCGCCAGAGTCTGGGAAAATCAGCCACATCGAGATCGCCGTCGGTGATGATAAGGAATTTGGTCAGGGAAAGCTGGCCCTCGCCCATAATCCGCAGGCCGGAGGCGAAGGCCTCGCGGGGATAGCGGTCGGCGACCCTGGCCGCCGCCAGGCAGTGGAAGCCGGCCTCGCCGAAAGTTTTAAGTTGGCGCACCCCGCTCATCACCAGGGGGAAGAGCGGCGAGAGCAGCTCCTGGAGGAAATCGCCGATGTAGAAATCCTCCTGCCTGGGGCGGCCGACCACGGTGGCCGGGTAGATCGCCTTGTCACGGTGATAGAGCCGCTCAACCTGGAAAACCGGGTAGTCGTGAGTGAGGGAGTTGTAGCCGTAGTGGTCGCCAAAGGGCCCTTCCGGGCGGCGAAGGTGGGGCGGCACCATCCCTTTGGCGGCGAACTCGGCCCCGGCCACCAGGGGGTGTCCCCCCAGGGGATCTTTGACCAGGGGCAGTTTTTTGCCCAGAATCAAGGAGGCCAGCAGCAGCTCGGGGATGTTTTCCGGCAAAGGGGCGATGGCCGCCATCATCAGGGCCGGGGGGCCGCCGATAAAGAGAGTCAGCGGCAGGGGCTGGTCCAGTTTTTCCGCCTCGTGGTAATGGTAGCCGCCCCCTTTGTGAATCTGCCAATGGATGCCGGTGGTGGTGTCGTCGTAGCGCTGAATCCGGTACATTCCCAAATTGTGGCCTCGGCCGCCGGGATCCTCGGTGTAAACCAGGGGCAGGGTCACGAAGGGTCCGCCGTCACTGGCCCAGGAGGTGAGCAGGGGCAACTCGGTGAGCCGGGCCGGGCTTTGTCGATTGGCCAGAATCGCCCCTTTACGAACGGTTTTCAGGCCGATGGCGGCGGCCTGGCGCAACAGGCCTCGCCGGGCCCACAGTTTTTCCAGACTGGGGGGCAGCATGGTCTCGATCATCTCCACCAGTTCGGCGACAAAGCGCAGCGGCCGGCGGCCGAAGGCCAACTCCATCCGCCGGGAAGTGCCGAAAAGGTTGGTGACCACCGGAAAGGCGCTCCCCTTGACCTTGGTGAAGAGCAGGGCCGGGCCCTGGCGGGCGATTACCCGTCGGTGGATCTCGGCGATCTCCAGGTAGGGGTCCACCGGCTCTTCGATAACCGCCAGCTCCCCCTCCCGCCGTAAAATTTCCAGAAATTCCCGCAGGTCGTTGATGATCGGTTCAGTCATGCCGAAGCTCCCTGTTTATCTGGTCGCCGGAAGGTATTTATGCTTGCGCTCGCGTGCGACAATCAGTACTTTTCCAGATTGTCTAAAAAAAGGTTATGGTACTCGCGATGATTGAGGTGTTGGCGCATCAGTCTGCCGGTGAGGTCAACCAACTCCTCCAGCTCCCGGCTGGTGAGGCGGGGAGCCAGGGTGGCCAGGAGCTGGGGGCGGGCAAAGCGGCGCAGCAGCTCGATCAGCGATTTCTCATCGGTGGCCCGGTCCAGGCCGAAACAGATCGCTTCGGCCGGGATGGGGGTAGGCAGGTTGTCCATGCTCTTTCCTTAGGGGTATGTTAAATTCTCACGGCTATGACAACAGGCATCTCCGGGGAAAATAAAGCGCTCGTGAGCGGTTGGGTTGATTTCGGCGACGGCATTCATGCTACCCGATCCGCCAAAATTATCCAACAGGCTCTGCACAATATCAAGCAGCAGCACATCTTCTGCGTGGTGGTGGCCAAGGGGTACGAGTCGGGCAAGGTGGTGATGATCGAGTACAACAGCGAGCGGGTGGTGCTGGATATGCCGGCGGACTGGCCTCCGGGGATGCCCTCCCAGCCCCTGCGGATCCTTTTCAAGGACAAGGCTCAGCTCTGGAACCAGTTTTCGGTCAAGCTGTTGGAGGTTACCGCCGACACCTTGATCACCACCGTGCCGTTCAAATATGTCCAGTTGCAGCGCCGCGCCAATTACCGGGTGGATGTGCCCCGGGGCAGTGAGGTGGTCTTCCGTCACCGCGATGATTTAAAGCACTACTACATCCCGCAGAATATCAGCGCCACCGGCGCCCTGATCTGCCTGGAGGAGAGGCGGGTTGAAGGTTTGCAGGCCGGTGATCTGCTGAGCGAGATTACCATGACCTTTCCCTGTGAAGGAGGTCAGCGGGTGCGGTTGCCGGTCAAGGAGGCTCGGGTGGTGCGGGTTTGTGAAAATGAGCGCCGGGAACCCTGCTTCGGGGTTCAGTTCCTGCTGCGGCCCCAGGAGGAGAAAGAGGTGATGCGGTACGTGCGCCTGCGGGAGCGGGAACTGCTGCGCAAGGGGATGGCGGAGGAACTTTAGGGCGGTGTCGCCATTTGCTTGCCAGATGTGCCGGTTTTTTTATGGAGGGGACTGTCCGTTCCTACAGATGTGACGCGGGGTTTTGATTAATGGGTTTTTTCCCGGTAAGTTTGCAACTCGCCCACCGGCCCTGTGTGGTGGTTGGCGGCGGCGCGGTCGCCCGCCGCAAAGTGGAGGGCCTGTTGGCCTGTGAGGCCGCGGTGACGGTGATCAGCCCCCGGCTGGACGGGGAGCTGGAGCGCCTGAGCCGGGCCGGGGCGTTGCGCTGGCTTGATCGGGAGTATCGCGAGGGGGATCTGGCCGGAGCTTTTCTGGTGATCGCCGCCACCGATGATGAGGCGGTACAGGCCCGGGTTTATGCCGAGGCGGAGCGGGACAACCTGCTGCTCAACGTGGCCGACGTCCCCAAATGGTGCAACCTGATTCTGCCGGCGGTAGTTCGCCGCGGCGATTTGAGCCTGGCGGTCTCCACCGGCGGGGCCAGCCCCGCCCTAGCCGCCCGGCTGCGTCGGGAGCTGGAGGAGAGTTATGGCGACGAATACCGGTTGTTGCTGGCCCTGCTGGCGGGCCTGCGTCCGCTGGTGATCGGCCGGGGGGGAGGGCATCAGGTGAACTGCCGTTGCTTCAAGGAGTTGGTGGCCGCAGATCTGGCCGGCTGGATTCGGCAGGGGCGCTGGGATCTGGTGCTCAAGCATGTCGAGGAGTGTATCGGTTCCCCCGAGGCGCTGGCTGTGGTAGACCGGGTTAAAAATGAGGGCTGAATAGCATGGATCTCCTGTTTTTAGCAGTTTTTGCCCTGTATGCCGTAGCCACCGTGGCCTCGCTGGTCTGTTTCTACACGCTTAACAAGCGGCTGCGCACCATGGTCCGGGTGCTGCTGCCCGTTGCCGCTGCTCTGCACGCCGTCTATCTGCTGACCCGCTTCGTGATCTCCGGCCATACGCCGGTGGCCAGCAGCCATGAGGCGGTCTCATTCTTCGCCTGGTCGCTGACCATGGCCTATCTGCTTTTCCGCTGGCGCTACCGGGTGAAGAATTTCGCCGCCTTCGTCACCCCATTGATCATGCTGCTGATGATCGTGGCCCTGGCCTCGCCCTCCCATGTCGTGGAACTGCCCCCGGCCATGCGAAGCTGGTGGTTGCCCGCCCACGGGATGATCGCCCTGATGGCCAACGCTTTTCTGGCCCTGGCCTTTTGCGGTGGGGTCATGTATCTGCTGCACGAACGGGAGATCAAGCGCAAGCGGATGGGCTTCTTCTCCGAGCGCCTGCCCTCGCTGGAGGCCCTGGATAATCTCAACCAGCACTGTCTGGCCATCGGCTTTCCCCTGCTCACCCTGGGGATAATCAGCGGCTCGGTCTGGGCCCGTCAGGCCTGGGGGGCATTCTGGCAGTGGGATCCCAAAGAGACCTGGTCTTTGGTCACCTGGCTGATCTACGCCTCGATGATGCACCAGCGTTTCACTTTGGGCTGGCGGCGACGGCGGGTGGCTATCATGGCCATTCTCGGTTTCTGCGCGGTTCTTTTCACCCTCTGGGGGGTCAATCTTTTCCTGGGGGGAGCCCACTCCTATGCTCGCTGAGAAGATCGCCTGCCTGGGGGTGAATCACCAGACCGCCCCGGTGGAGATTCGGGAAAAACTGACCTTCTCCTGCGATTGCCTTAACCCCTTGGTGCGGATCAGGCAGATCCCCGGCTGTGATGAGTGCTGCTTCCTCTCCACCTGCAACCGGGTGGAGGTGCTGCTGGTGGCCGACCCGGCGGCGGAAACCTTGGAGGCGGTGCGCGATTTTCTTTTTGCCGGCAGCGGCTTGTCCCGGGAGGAGGCAATCAAATACAGCTACCTTTTCACCGGCGCCGAGGCTATCAACCATGTTTTTCGGGTGGCCTCCAGCCTGGATTCCATGGTGGTGGGCGAACCCCAGATCCTGGGCCAGCTCAAGGA
>DSDS01000114.1 GCA_011048585.1 Desulfurivibrio alkaliphilus
AAGGGCCAGGCCCTCTATCGCTGCCGTTTGCGCAATATGATCAGCGGCAACGCCTTCGATCGCACCTTCCGCTCCAACGACAAATTTGAGCCCGCCCCCCTGGAGGAGCGCTCCATGCAGTTTCTCTACGGCCAGGGTGATGAGTACCACTTCATGGACACCAAGAGCTACGAGCAGATCGTGATTCGCAAGGAGATGCTGGGTGATGATGTCAACTTCCTGATCGACAACATGGAGGTTAGCGTGCTGCTCTACGAGGAACGGGCCATCGGGGTGACCATGCCCAACTTCGTCAACCTGACGGTGACCCAGGCCGATCCTTGGGCCAAGGGAGATACCAGCGGTAGCGACACCAAGCCGGTGACCGTGGAAACCGGCTACGTGCTGCAGGTGCCCCCCTTTATCAACGAGGGGGACAAACTCCAGATCGATACCCGCACCGGCCAGTATGTGACCCGGGTCAAGGAATAGGGTCATGCTGCATCTCTGGGGGCGGGCCGGGATGATCCGGGCCGTCCGCCGCTTTTTTGACCAGCGCGGCTACCTGGAGGTGGAGACCCCCATCCGTATCCCCGCTCCGGCTCCGGAGCCCCATCTGATTCCCCAGGCCGCCGGCTCCTGGTTTCTGCAAACCTCGCCCGAGTTGTGCATGAAACGTCTGCTGGCCCGGGGTGTTCCCCAGCTCTACCAGATCTGTAAATGTTTCCGCCGCAAGGAGCGGGGGAGCCGCCATCTACCCGAGTTCACCATGCTGGAGTGGTACCGGGCCGGAGCCGATTATCGCGATCTGATGAGCGATTGCGAAGAGCTGCTGGGGGCGGTCGCCGGTGAGCTTAGCGCCGGCCGCGTGAGTTCGGTGGCCGCTCGGGCCCTGGCCCGGCTCGATCTGACCCCGCCCTGGGAAAGGATCAGCGTGGCCGAGGCCTTTCGCCGGCATGCCGGCATGGCGGTGGAGGAGGCGCTGGCCCGTGATCTCTTCGAGGAGTTGCTGGTGGAGAAGATTGAGCCCCATTTGGGTCGGAGCCGCCCCACCTTTCTCCATGATTACCCTGCCGAGTTGGGGGCCCTGGCCCGGCTCAGCCCGGATAATCCGGCGATTTCCGAACGCTTCGAGCTCTATATCGCCGGCTTGGAGCTGGCCAACGGCTTTTCCGAATTGATCGACCCGGTGGAGCAGCGCCGCCGCTTTACGGTCGATCGTCGGAAGATCCGGGCGGCTGGGCGGCGGCCGCCGCCCATGCCGGAAAAGTTTCTCGCTGAGCTGGCCCTGATGCCCCCGGCCGCCGGGATTGCCCTGGGCCTTGATCGGCTGGCCATGATCATGCTTGGGGCCGACCGGATCGATTCGGTTTTGGCCTTTACCCCCGAACAGTTATGAGGAGGAGTGCGGGTGCCCCCACCCATTGGCGCGAACCAGCGGTTGATCAGCGACTACGAATTTGATTTCGCTAAACGGCTGGCCCGGGAGGTGCTGGATAAGCCCAAGGTCTCGGTTTGGCTGGTGCTGATCCCCATCCTTTTTCTCTATTACGCCCATAAAATTCAGCGCTACAAGGCGGGGTTGCAGGGGTTCTGCGACGGGGTGCTGCACACCCGTAAAATCGCCCTGGAGGCGGTGGTGGCCGAACTGCTGGGCACCGATGGCCCCGATCATCGAGCCCTCTTTCTCGCGGCTCACCCCGAGCCCACCCCCCAGATCCTGACGGTGCTGGAAAAACAGACGGCCCAGATCGAGCTGCTCCGGGAGCATTATCGTCGCCTGCTGCTCCAGACCGCCCCCGACTACCGGGGCCTGCTGCGGGGGGGCTATCGCAACAGTGTTGAATATGGGGATTTTCTCGACCGGTTGGACCGGGTGGAGGAGGAGATGGGAGAGGCGGTCCTGGATGCCTTTCGGCCCGGGGAAGAGGCCCGCCGGATCAATGAACGAATGGTCAGCTTAAGCCGTCAACTGCGGGCTGAGGACCAGCGTCGCTTCTTTTAAATCAGCGCTGGTCCCGGTGCCGGCCGCCGCTCATCGGCTGCTTTGCCGGACCTTGCCGCCGATCACGAAGGCGGCGCTCACCAGGAAAAGATTTTTAATGATGTATTGCCCCTCCAGGCTGACCCCGAAAGGAAAGCGGGTGAAGCAGACTTCGGGCAGCAGCAGCAGGGGCAGCATGGTGCCGGGTATCTGTAGAACGAGCAGCAGCAGGGCGACGCGAATCAGGGGGCGGCAGAGCAGGCCCAGTCCGATGGCCATCTCCCACCAGCCCAGAATCGGGATAAAGGCCGAGGGCTCTACCCAGTAAACCGTGCTTTTGATCAGCTCCTCCTCTGGACTGAGCCCTAAGGGCTTGAGGGCCCCGAACCAGAAGAAGATGATGGCCAGGGAGAGGCGCAGCACGACCTGGCAATGTTTGTCCAGCCAGGCGGAGGCGCAGGCGTCGAAGCGGTCCAGCCATTTTGGTATCCAACTCTCTTTATGTGGCATCTCGATGTCGGTCGCTCCAACGGCTCGCTGTTTTCAAGGTGGGGCCGTAAAGGTCACGGTCGCCCGGTCCG
Source organism: Desulfurivibrio alkaliphilus (assembly GCA_011048585.1). Taxonomy (GTDB): domain Bacteria; phylum Desulfobacterota; class Desulfobulbia; order Desulfobulbales; family Desulfurivibrionaceae; genus Desulfurivibrio; species Desulfurivibrio alkaliphilus_A. The sequence continues at coordinate 2,545 of DSDS01000114.1, forward strand.
GCTTGGGGGAGGAGAGGGGAGGGAACCCAAGCCGGACCGGTTATCCGTAAACTTGCCGCCCGGTTCGGTTCACCGGATTTCTGGTGGATGAATTCAGGGCAATCAAGATCGTTATGGCCTCGGGCAGTCAGCGCCGCAGGGTGTTGCGGATATGGTTCTCCGCGCCGGCGGTCTTTTCCGACTGGCTGTACCAGTAGGTGCTGGTGTCCACATCGGCGGCGATAATCGCAGCCATTACCGGCTGCAAGCCCGGCAGGTTTTGCCCCCAGGGCAAAATCACCCAGGTCAGCAGCCAGAACAGGCCCAACCCCAGCAGCAATCCGGCCCAGCCCCTATTTGCCTGCTTCCGTTTTGTCTGCTCCATGGTGGTCGGCATCTTCTCGCTCCTTAAAAGCTGTATGTCAAAATCCCATCAAGAATGGTAATTGTCCGGCGGCCCCCCATCCGGGTTGCCGCCGGGACTTTACCTTATTGCATCAGGCTCTCGGTCACCCCGGGGAAGACCAGGAAGAACATGATGTAAGCCATCAGCAGGGTCAGCATCAGGTTCAGGCTCTGGCCGCAGACGTAGAGGATGGCCGGCTTACCACCCTTGAAGTGTACGGCCATCTCCCGGAAGTTGGAGGAGAGTCCGATGCTGGCGAAGGCCAGGATAAAGAACCAGTCCCGCAACGGCCGGCTGAAACCGCGCAGCACGCCCTGGTCGATCATCACATCACCGGCGCTGCCCATGTAGGCAAGTATGGCGGAGAAGATGATCGAGGCGGAGATAAAACCCAGGACGAACTTGGGGAAACGGTACCAGATCTCCATCTTGCTCACCGTCTGGCCCTGGACACAATCAACCCGGGCGCACCAGTAAACCGCCACGCCGAAGGCGATGATCCCGATCATCACGTTCTGGATCATCTTGATGGTGGCCGCGACAAACATCCCGGTCTCACCCAGGAAGGTGCCGGCCGCCACCACCGCCCCGGTGGAGTCGATGGTGCCGCCGATCCAGGCGCCGCCCAGTACCGGATGCATCCCCACCGCCACGATAAAGGTGGGCAGGGCGATCATCATTACCGCGGTAAACAGCATCGACATCCCGATGGCGATGGTCAGCTCCTCCTTCTTGGCCCGGCAGGCCGCCGCGGTGGCGATGGCCGCCGAGACGCCGCAGACCGACATGTCGGCCGAAACGGTAATGTTGAGGGTTTTCGATTGCAGGCCGATCACCTTCTGGCCCAGGATGTAGGTCACAATCAGGACGGTGGGGGTGACCACCCAGGCTATGAAGATGCCCGGCAGGCCGATGGCCAGCATCTTGCCGAACAGGATCTCCGCCCCCAGCAGCACCAGGCCGGTCTTGATGAAATATTCGGTCTGGAGAGCCGATTTGAGGAAGGCCGGGGTGCCCACGGTGTTACTGATCAGCATCCCGCCCAAAATCGCCCAGATGATGGCCCCAAAGCCATACTCCCGCACGGTGGTCTGGTTGCCAATAATCTCGGCGCACACCGCCAGCAGAAAGACGAACCAGAACCCCTGTATGAACTTGGTGGTGCTGATTCCCATGAAGCGGGTGCCGATGGAAAAGATCAGCATGGTTATCACCAGGGTGCCGATCAGGTAGGGAATCTTGTTGTAAGCCTGAACGGTGGCCCGACTGCGCAGGCTGCCTCGCTCCTTTTCCCGGGCCTGGCGCCATTCGCTGATTGCCGTCTCGGCCTGGTCGTTGAGCATGGTGTTTCGGAATCCCGCCGCTTCAGCCATGGCCTGGGCCGTTTTGGCGTTGGCCAGGGCGGCCTTGGTCTTCTCCTGGGCCTCTTCGTAAGCGGGCAGGGCCGCCGCCCTGCGGGCCGCCGCTGCCTCCTCGCTCAGATAGAGCGATTCCATGGGGTTGGAGCTCCAGCGGCCGGGCCGTTGCAGCCATTGGCCGATGCTCTTGGCATAGGGTTCATTGCGGGCCCGCAGGTCCGATTTGGCGTCGTTGGCCTGGTGCCATTCGATGGTCTGGAAGGGGGCCCGGGCCGCTTCGACACTCAGGGTGTTCTTGGACTTGGCCAGTTTTTCATGCATCTCGTCCGGGGGGCGGGGCAGGAAGATGATCAGGCCCACCGCCAGGATCGCAAACCCCAGCCAGATCGCCCACCAGTCCTCCTTTTTCCACATCTCGGACCATTCCCATTTTCCCTTGTCAACTACCACATCGCTACTGGTTGGCGCGGTCATGATTTAGTTCCTCCTCATTGCCGTTATCTGAGGCGGGTTCAGCGGATCACCAGGACGCTGCGGCTGCTCCTGCTGACCACCTTGTGGGCCACGCTGCCCAGGGCGCCCCGGCCGCCATGGCCATGTTTGCCCCCGGCCCCGATGACGATCAGGTCGGCGTTGATCTCGTCGGCGCTGGTCAAAATGCAATCCTCGGCCGAGCCGGGCTTGATCAGCACCTCGGCGCTGAAACCGCTGTCCGCCAGTTTGCCCTTGATCTTCTCCCGAATCCCCTCAGCCTCCCTGTAAAGGGTGTCGGTGATGCTCTTGCACTCGTCGATGCCGACGTCCAGCAGGCAGAGGTCGGGGACGACGATCAGCACGATGATTTCGGCCTCGCCAAGTTTGCCGGCCAGCTTTACGACCTCGTCCAAGGTTTTGTAAGCCTGGCCCGAACCGTCATGGGGTACGAGCAGCTTCATGGTGGCCTCCTTTGCTGAGGGTTGGTGCATGTTGTCACGTTGGCGATGGTCGTTGTCATGGTTGGCAACTAGCAACAATCGTTCCAGCTCCGACGATAGTTGTATTAATATCTTTTTTGCCTTTTAAAACGAAGGGTTATCTGGTGGGGTAGGGGCGAGCGATTGTGGTTGGCGCCCCCGTAACGGCCATGCGAGTGCCTCCCTGCGGCAACAGGTGCCAATTGGAGTTGGCACCTGAAGTCTCCATGGGGTGTTCTGGGGTGAATAGCGCGCTGATTTGAGCTATAATCCCCCACGGGCAGCGGAGGATAATGACGGCGTACCGCTGTTGCCGAGCCGATTACAGGCCGGGGGAGGTGATCATGGGTGGGGAGCGGAGCAGGATGGATCAAGTTAATGATGCCCGTGGCGGCAGGGTGCGCCGGCCACTGCGGGATTCCATGAGTGTGCAGGCCAAATTTCTGCTGGTTACCGGCCTGATTCTGCTGTTCAACTGCCTGATGATGGCCCTGATCATCTATCACCATGAAAAAAGTCAGCTGGAACTGGCGGCCCATGCCAAGTCGGAACTGGTGATGGCGGCGGTGGAGGCCAGTCGCTCCTATGTGCGCGAAGAGCTGCGACCGGCCATGTATCGCCATTTGGGTCCCGATTATTTCGTCCCCGAGGCGATGTCCACCTCCTATGTGGGCCGGGCGGTGGTGGAGCGGCTGGCTCCGGCCATGGAGGAGTTCAACTATCGGCGGGTGGCGATCAACGCCCGCAACCTCCGCTACGAGGCCAATCAGCTGGAGTTGCGGATGATCGATTTTTTTGGCGAAAACCCCCAACTGACCGAGTGGCGCGGCTTGGTGGAGGGGGATCACCGGGAGAAGTGGTTCATGCGCTTTCGCCCGGTTCGTTTTGAGCGGGAGTGCCTGGACTGTCACGGCTCGCCGGATGCGGCCCCGGCGGTCATGGTGGAGAGTTACGGGGCCGATCGGGGCTTTGGTCGCTATCCGGGGGAACTGGCCGGCCTGATCGCGGTGGGGGTGCCGGTGGAGGCGGCTCTGGCCAAGGCTCGGGAGAAGGCGGTTTCGATCTTTTTAGTGGTTTTTGCCGGCATGGCCATGGTTTTCATGGCCCTGAACTTCTTTTTTCACCGGATGGTGGTGATCAATCTGCGGGGGCTGCTGGAGATCTTCCAGGATCACGGGGATCAGTCCCCTCCCGATCCCCAGGGGTGCGCGGCCGAGTTGGCCGAGGTCTCCCGCGCCCTGCCCTATAAGGATGAGCTGGCCGAGCTGACCGTGGCCGCCTGTACCATGGCCGGTCACCTGCATCGCACCCGGGAGCAGTTGCGCCGATATGCCAGGGAGCTGGAGAGTCGGGTGGAGGATCGCACCCGGGCCCTGCGCCTCACCGAGGCCCGCCTCCAGCAGAAGGAGCTGGAGGAGAAGATTCGCCAGGCCGAAAAGATGGTGGCCATGGGCCAGCTGGTGGCGGGTTTGGCCCACGAGATCAACAACCCTTTGGGGATCATTCTCTGCTATCTCGATCTGGTAAAACGGCAGGCTCCGACCGATCCCCAGGCCCTGCGGGATCTGGAGGTGATCGAAAAACAGGCCCGCAGCTGCAAGCGGATTGTCAGCGATCTGCTCGATTTTGCTCGGGGGGGGAAGGGCAACAAGGAGCAGGTCTCGCTGAACCGGGTGATCGAGGAGGTGGCCGGGATGGTGGCGCCCCAGTTCGGCAAGCAGGGGGTGGAGGTCAGGTTGGAGCTGGCTCCCGAGCTGCCCCAGTTGTGGCTTGATGTCAACAAGATCAAGCAGGTGATCCTCAATCTGCTGATGAACTCCCGCCAGGCCATGCCCGAGGGTGGGGGGCGAATCGAGATCGGCAGCAGTTGGTCGGCCGAGGCCGGAGTGGTGCGGGTACGGGTTTGGGACAACGGCCGGGGGATCGCCCCGGAAAACCTGGGCAAGATATTCGATCCCTTTTTCAGCACCAAGGGGACCGGCGAGGGCACCGGCCTGGGGTTGTCGGTCAGTTATGGCATCATCAAGGAGCACGGGGGCGAGATCGAGGTGAGCAGCCAGCCGGGCGAGTGGACCTGCTTTGTCCTGGATCTCCCGGTGGCGGCGCATGATCCGGAACGGGAAGAGGAGCGATAATGGCGGCGTGTTTACTGGTGGTGGATGACGAGCGGGACATGTTGGAGGCCCTGGGCCGTATTCTGCCCCGGGAGCTGGCGGATCTGGAGGTGATCACCCGCCACCGGGCCGAGGAGGCCCTGGCGGTGGTGCGGGAGCAGAGTGTCGATGTGCTGCTCCTTGATATCCGGATGCCGGAGATGGACGGTTTGGATCTATTGAGCGCGGTCAAGGAGCTGGACCCCTGGGTGACGGTGGTGATGATGACCGCCTACGGCGGTATTGAAACGGCGGTGGAGGCGGTCAAACGCGGAGCCTACGACTTTATCACCAAACCCTTCGAGATCCCCGATCTGGTGCGGGTTCTGCAAAAAGCCTTGGAGCGGGGCCGCCTGCTGCGGGAAAACATGAACCTGCGCCAACGTTTGCCCGAACAGGCGGGGTTTGCCGGTTTTGTCGGCCAGTCGCCGCCCATGCGCAAGCTTTACGACGCCATTCAGGCCCTGGCCCGCACCGATTACAGCGTCCTGATCAGGGGAGAGTCCGGTACCGGCAAGGAACTGGCGGCCCGGGCGATCCACGAGTTGAGTTCGCGCGGCCGGCGAAAGATGGTGACCGTCAACTGTCCGGCCATCCCCGAACACCTGCTGGAAAGCGAGCTATTTGGTCACCGCAAGGGGGCTTTTACCGGTGCCGACCGGGACCATGTCGGGCTGTTTGCCGAGGCCGACGGCTCCACCCTGCTGCTGGACGAGGTGGCCGATATCCCGGTCGCGGTCCAGACCAAGCTGTTAAGGGCTTTGCAGGAACAGGAGATTCGGCCGGTGGGCGGCGAACGTTCACTGAAGGTCGATGTCCGGATCATCTCCAGTACCAATCAGAATCTGGAGGCCAAGATCAAGGAGCGCACCTTTCGCGAGGATCTTTATTACCGCCTAAACGTGGTCACCCTCTCTACCCCATCCCTGGGAGAGATCCGGGAGGATCTCCCTCTTTTGGCCGACTATTTCCTGCGGGCCGCCTGCCGGGAGCTGAATCTGCCTCCGAAAAGTTTCTCCGTGGCCGCCATGGGGGAGATCGCCCGCCGCGACTGGCCGGGCAATGTTCGGGAGTTGCAGAACTTTGTCCGGCGGGTGGTGCTGTTTGCCCCGGAGCGGGAGATCAGTCTGGCGGAGATCAAGGCGGTGGGGGATGGCGGTGGCCGTTTTGGGGGGCAGGCGCCCGGCCCGGCCGCTGCCGGCGACGGCGGCATCGAGCCCTATCTGCGTTGCCGGGACCAGTTGGTGGAGCGGTTCACCGACGACTATGTTCGCCAACTGCTTACGGTTTGCGAGGGAAATGTCACCCGGGCGGCGGAAACCGCCGGCCTGAGTCGGGCGGCTCTGCAAAAAATTCTCCGCCGGCTGGACCTGCAATCCCGGGACTTCCGCTCTTAAAGGAAGCGGCCCAGCCTTTTCTGGAGCAGCTGCAGATCCTCCCAGGCGGCCTTTTTCATCTCCGGATTGAGCAGGAGAAATTCCGGTGCCAGGGTCGGGATCAGGGGGATCCCTTGATAGTCGTGGAACCTGCCCCGCAGCTGCAGGAGGTTGAGTTGGCTGCGCAGCAGGGCTCGGGCCGGCTCCTGGCCCAGGGTACAGATCAGGGCCGGCTGCAGGGTGGTGATCTGGGCCAGCAGGTTGGGCAGGCACTCCCGGATC
>DSDS01000159.1 GCA_011048585.1 Desulfurivibrio alkaliphilus
CGGCAGCGACTTGCGTTCGATTTCGGGATCGATCTCCAGCCAAGAGGCTACCTGGACGGCGCTGGGTTCGGGATATTCGTTAAGATAGTCGTTGGCTCGCTTCAGCAGGGAGAGCAGGGCCGCGACCTCCCTGGGGTGGCGACGAACAAAACTCTCGTCTCCGGCCAGGGCGCAACAGGGAGCGCCGACCCAGCTGCCCGCCGGCGGCAGATCGCGGAGGTTGACCAGCAGTCGGCCCACCTGTTGAACCTCCGCCATCGTCACCAGGGGCTGGTTGATCACAAAACCGTCGATCAACCCGCTCTTTAGGGCGGCAAAGAGCCGGTCACTGCCATGGAGATTGAGCAGCATCACCTGGGCGGCATGATCATCAACCCGGCGGGAATAGCTAAGGCCGGCACTCCGCAGGGCGGCCTCAAAGGCGATGTTCTGCACCGAGACCCCGATCCGGTAGCCGATCCTGACCGGCACCGGGCTTTTTTGGATATATTCGACAAAGGTGTCCCAGGAGTCCGCCGGCAGATCCCGGTCCACGATCAACCCGGCCCCCTCTCCCATCAAGGGCAGCAGGATCCGCACCTCGCTGCCCTGGTCGATCAGGGCGAGTATGGCCGGGACCCCGCCATAGGCCAGATCGACCTGCTTTTCGGCCAAACGGCGGATCAAACGGATTCCCCCCTCATCGGGGACGATTTGCAGCCGGGCGATAACCCGACCATCGGCAATCAGCTCATAATCGCTTTTGAAGGTCCGCTCCCGGAGGAAAACCCCGCCATTGTCCCGGAAATAATCCGGGTTCAGGGCAGCGATATAGAGGGCCGCGTGGTGGTCGTGGGGGGCGTGACCGAAACGGATAAGGAGCGGCTCCGCCGCTTTCCGCTCACACCCAGCCAGGGGGGAGAAAAGGGGCGCCAGCAACAGCAAAAAAAACAGGTATCTCTTCATCACTATCCTCCCGGACCTATCGCCACCTAGCCCCAAAGCAAGGGGCATTCAGCTAGAGTAGTCGATAAAACAGCAACATTCAATCGCCTGTCAAGTTAATTTTGGTTTACAAAAAAACAACTCCGGCCCGGGGTCAGGCGCGGCCGCTCTTCTCCAGATAATAGTGATAATCCCCATCGTAGGCGCGCAGTTCACCGTGGTCAAGCTCGAAGACTCGGTTGGCCACCGCCCGCAGGAAGTGGCGGCCGCGGTTCAGCCGCGGGGATGAAACTTGCTATGGACCGCCTTGAGACGGGCGGCGTCGACATGGGTGTAGATCTGGGTGGTGGCGATATCGGCGTGGCCCAGCATCATCTGGACCGCCCGCAGATCGGCGCCATGCTCCAGCAGATGGGTGGCGAAGGAGTGGCGCAGAATGTGGGGACTGATCAATTTCGTAATTCCATTGAGCCGGGCGCACTCCCGGATAATCTGCCAGAAGCGGAGCCGAGTCATGGCGCCGCCCCGGGCGGTAACGAATAGCATGTCGCTGCGCCGTTTCTTGAGCAGGCGGGGGCGGGCCTGGGTGATGTAGGCGGCCAGGGCCTGGCCGGCGGCCTGGCCGAAGGGGATCAACCGCTCCTTACTCCCCTTGCCCAGTACCCGCAGATGGCCGGCCTGGTTGACCCCGCTCACCGGCAGCTTGACCAGTTCGGAAACCCGCAGACCACTGGCATAAAGCAGGTGCAGCATGGCGTGGTTACGCAGGGCCAGGGGGGTGGGCTGAGCCGGGGGAACCAGCAGGCGGTTGACCTCGCTGACGGTCAGGACTTTGGGCAGGGGGCGGCCGGGCTTGGGCAGGTCGAGCAGGGCCGAAGGATCGTGGGCGATCAGGTTTTCCCGGTGGAGAAAGCGAAAAAAGGAGCGCAGGGCTGAGACCCGGCGGGCGCTGCTGCGAGACGCGATTCCCCGGCGATGACAATGCTCCAGGTAGGCCCGCAGATCTTCCGGAGAGATATCATCGATTGCAAAGGCAGAGGAGGTGCAGCGGCTGGCCAGGAAAGCAAAAAAGGAGTCAAGATCGGCCTGATAGGCCGCCAGCGTATTGGCGGCCAAGCGCCGTTCGGCGGCCAGATATTGGAGAAAATAATCGAGCAGGGGAGGGAGAAAGGAAAACGCCCCGGAGCCGCCACCCGAAGGGGAGCTGCCGGGGCGTTTAGCTGGGAGTTTCGTCCCGCCTGGGCTGTTCATTTGCTCAGACCGGCAAACGGACCTTAGTCCCGTTCCATTCTGAACTGCAGCTTACGCAACTTGCGCCGCGATTCCGCTGTCTTGCGCCGACGCTTGGCACTGGGCTTCTCGTAAAACTCGCGCCTTTTCAGTTCCTTCTTCATACCGTCAAGTTGGAGCTTTTTCTTGAGGATGCGGATGGCATGCTCAACATCTCCGCGCACTTCAACTTCGATCATTTACCTTTCACCGCCTTTTCGTCGATCATCTGAACTTTATCGGCCGCTTCCCTTGCTCCCGCACCGGCCCTTCCGGCACTGGGTCGGAGGCAAGCTCCGCCAGGGTTCTTCACCACAAGATCACGATCATAACCCCAATAAACCGCACTTGTCAATAATTTTCGCCCGAAAATCGCCGAGGCCGGACCGGGCCACGCAGAGTTATCCTTAGCACGGCTTGACGCCACCTAGTGACCATACTCCAATGGTCACTAGTATAGGTAGCAAAAAGAAGATGCTGCACCACGGCGAAATAGTGGCCAGCGCGAAGATGAACCTTTCCTTGGACTGGCAAAATACCGAGACAACACGCCAATAAAATGTGGAAATCATGGCGCTGATCCGCCGGCAACTGCTGGAACTGGTGGCCGAAACCACCTGAACGCGGGTTTTGAGTAACACCTCGTACGAAAATCGCCCACCTGGGCCGCGATGAGCGGCTTCACCTAGCGGGTTTCGATCCCCTGCTCCCGCAGATGTTCCTTGACCGCACCGATCTCCACCTCGCGGCGGTGGAAGATGCCGGCGGCCAGGGCGGCTTCGGCCCCGGTTTGTTGGAAAACATCGGCGAAATGTTCCACCCGGCCCGCCCCGCTGGAGGCGATCACCGGAATCCCCACCGCCCCCTTGACCAGCCGGATCAGCTCCAGATCGAAACCGGAGTTGGTGCCGTCCTTGTCGATACAGTTGAGCAGAATCTCCCCAGCCCCCAGCTCTTCGCAGGCTTGAGCCAGGGTGGCGGCGTCGATATCGCGCCCCTCGCGGCCGCCCTTGACCGTGCACTGGTACCAGCAATACTCCTCACCGTTGGGCCCGGGGAAGGCGGTGGGAATTACCCGATGTTTTGGGGCGTCCGTCGGGCTTGTTACGTAAACCCGGCGGGGATCGATGGAGATCACCACCGCCTGGTTGCCGTAAACGTGGGCGATCTGCTCGATGGAGCTTTTACCCCCTTTTTGCCGCCCTCGAGCCAGATACTCCTCCACCACCGCCACCGCGTCGCTGCCGATGGAGATCTTGTCCGCCCCGGCCCGGAAGTAGCGGGAAGCCACATCCAGAGCCGAATAGAAGCGGCCGTTGGCATCGGTGAACTCCCGGATCCCGCCACCGATGGTCAAGGGAACAAAAACCTCCTCCGAGGCCCGTTCCAACACCTCAAGCATGGGTTGATCTTCCAGGGGAAAATCACGGAAGGCGGTGATATTGAGAAAGGTAATCTCATCGGCCCCTTCCCGGAAGTAGCGCGCCGCCAGCTCCACCGGCCTGCCCAGGTTACGGACCTCACCGCCGGATTCGCGGACATCGTACTGGTCGCCTTTGGTCACCACCAGATCGCCCCGATCGTTGCTGCGAACATCAAGACAGGCGATGATCCGCTTGGCCGGCCTGGTTCGGGCCGGTGGAAATCCGGAACCGGTTGGCTGGTCGGCGGCGGCCGCCGGGGCCGACGCGCGGTTGGCGGTCTCGTCCCAGGCGGCGGCATCGCTCTCCAGAAAGTTTTGCAGAATAGCCAGGCCCGCCGCCCCGCTTTTCTCGGGGTGAAACTGGCAGGCGGTGACCCGGCCCCGCTGGACGGCGCTGACGAAATCCGCCCCGTAAGTGGTCTCGGCCAGCACCCAGTCCCGGTTGGTTGCGTCGGCCACCGCCCGGTAGGTGTGGACGAAGTAGAGTTTTTCCCCTCGGTAATCGGTGAAAAGGGGAGAGGGGCGGCGGACGACAATCCCGTTCCAGCCGATCTGGGGCACGGCCAAGCCCGGCGCCAAAAACCGCTGAATCCGGCCCTTGATCAGGCCCAGCCCGGCCACCCCCGGGGATTCCTCGCTACCCTCATAAAGGGTCTGCAAACCCAGACAGATCCCAAGATAGGGCCGGTTGGCCCGCAGATACTCCAGCAGGGGCTGATAAAAACCAAGTCGGTGCAGGCTCTCCATGGCATTGCCGAAGCTGCCCACCCCGGGGAAGATCAGCTTTTCAGCCCGGAGGATATCGCCGGGCTCGACCACGTCCCGGACCTCATGGCCCAGTTTGCGGATGGCGTTGCGGAGACTGCGAACATTGCCGGCTCCGTAATCGAGCAGGGCGATCATTTAACCATCACCTCCCGGGACCAGTCGTTGTGCTCAAAGGCACTGTGGTCGGGCTTGGGCTCCTTGGTTTCGCTCAGCCGCTGCTCCAGCCACTTCAAGACCTTATCAAACTCATCCCGAACCTGGGCCATGGCCTGACCGCGGTGACTGATCCGGTTTTTTTCGGCCGCATCCATCTCGGCGAAAGTTTTGTTCAGGGGCGGATAAAACATCACCGGATCATAGCCGAAGCCGCCGCTGCCCCGGGGTGCTTCGGTGATCACCCCTTCGCAGCGCCCCTCATAGGTAAGGGCCGGACCCGAGGGTACCGCCAGGGAGAGCACGCAGACAAAGGCGGCCCGGCGGTCGTTCTTTCCCTCCATCTCCTGGAGTAACTTGGCGATATTGGCCGCGTCGTCGGCCTCTTCCCCGGCGTAACGGGCCGAATGAACCCCCGGCTCGCCCCCCAGGGCCTCCACCACCAGGCCAGAGTCGTCGGCCATGGCCGGCAACCCCAGGGCCTTGGCGGTGAACAGCGCCTTTTTGTAGGCATTGTCGTCAAAGGTGGCCCCATCTTCCACCACCTCGGGCAGGGGCCCGAAATCGGCGAGCGAGCGGAGATCCACCGCAAACCCCTGCAACATCTCCTGCAACTCCTTGACCTTGCCCTGATTGCGGGTGGCCAGCACGATTATCTGCTTCATTTTCACGATCTCCTAAAACCAGAAGTTACAAATCGCCACCGCCGCCACAATCCCGGCCCCATCGGCCAGCAGAGCGGCGGGCAGGGCATGTCGGGCCCGGGTAATTCCCACCGCTCCGAAATAGACGGCCAGCACGTAGAAGGTGGTTTCGGTGGAACCCTGCATCACCGATACCAGAAAAGCCAGAAAGCTGTCGGGGTCGGCGGCCACGATCTCGCTCATCATCCCGAAGGCGCCGCTGCCGGAGAGGGGGCGCATCAGAGCCATCCCCAGGGCTTCGGCTGGCATCCCCACCATTTGGGTAAGGGGCGAGAGCAGATTGACCATGATCTCCATGGCTCCGCTGGCCCGGAACATGCCGATGGCCACAAAGATGGCGACCAGAAAGGGGATGATCCGCACCGCGGTGGTGAACCCCTCCTTGGCCCCTTCGGTGGCCACCTCATAAACCCGAACCCCTCGTAAATACCCGAAAATAAGCAAACCGGCAATCAACATTGGAATCAGCCAGGAGGAAGCGGCGGTCAAGCCGGAGATGGCGTCATCGCCACCGGCGGCGGCAAAAAAGAGGCGATAGAACAGGCCGCCGGCAAAGGCCAGGAGCAGCAGGATAACAAAGAGAAGGCCGGCCCGGCCGGGGGGGGCAAGCTCCGGGGGATCGGGAGAAACGGCGGCAGCCGGCCCGGGCTCGCTCTGGGGGGCCGACCCGGCTGGCGGCGGGCCCGGTTCGGGACCGGCCAGCAGCTTGGCGGCGGTGATCGCCACGATGGTGGAGCAGCAGGTGGCGACAATGGCCGGAATCAGGATCTCGGCCGGACTGGTGGCCCCGGCGGCGGCCCGGACGGTGATCACCCCCAGGGGCAAGAGGGTGACGCTGGAGGTATTGATCGCCAGAAACAGGCACATGGCGTTGGTGGCCGTTCCCTTCTCCGCCGCCAGTTTATCCAGCTCCTGCATTGCCTTGATCCCCATGGGAGTGGCGGCATTGCCCAGGCCCAGGGTGTTGGCGGCCATATTCATGATCATGGCGCTCATGGCTGGATGCTCGGCGGGCACCTCGGGAAAGAGCCGGGTCATCACCGGTCTGAGCCCTCGGGCGATCATCCGCATCAGGCCGCCGGCTTCGGCCACCTTCATAATTCCCAGCCAAAGGGCCATGGGGCCGATCAGGCCGATGGCCAGCATCACCCCGGCCTTGGCCGACTCGAAGGAGGCACGGGTGACCTCATCCATCCGGCCGGTGTAGGCAGCGGTAACCGTGGCCACACCGATCAGGCCCAGCCAGATAATATTGATCACAGAGGTTTTGGGCTGCATAACGAAAGCCACCTTACCCAAAAACAAACCGGAAAATCCAGCTAAACCTATTGTGGTTGCACAATAACACAAATAAAGTCAATATAAGGACGTGCCGTTACCGTGCTAATGCGTAACATCGACTCTTAATGATGGGAGGGGCTTGACCATGCAAAAACTTGTTCTCACGGCCATGATCGCTGCAACCTTTTCCCTTGCCCAGCCCGGTTTGGTGGCCGGCGAGGATAAGGGGGAGCTGGTTCGCCACACGGTGGTGAAGGGGGATACCCTGTGGGATTTGGGCGGGGGCTATCTCAACGACCACTTCTCGTGGCCCAAAATCTGGGAGCTGAACCCTGAGATTGCCGACCCCCACTGGATCTACCCGGGCCAGGTTTTCACGATCCCCAAGTATATGATCACCTACCCCTCCGACAAGCCCGCGGCGGAGGAACCGGTGCTTGATGACGACCTGGACGCCCTGGCGGCCCTGGCTCGTCAACGCAGCCTCTCCAACCAGCCCCTGGCCCTCCGGGTCGGCGATGATCTGCTGGACCGGATGAGCGATCTGGAGCAGGATGCCGACGCCCAACTCCTGGCCCGCCAGTACGACCAGGGGATCGGCATGGTGACCCGCGACCTGCCCGACGCCGGCCGGGTGCTGAGCACCCAGTTGGGCTGGGGACACGCCGCCGGCGGCGAAGCCGTGCTAATTGAAACCCCGGACGCCTGCCCTGGACAAAAGTTCGGGGTTTATCGCAACCTGGGAGCGGTGCCGCCGCTTACCTACCGGGGCGAGAGCCCCGGCTATCTCCTGGCGGACATCGCCATCATCGAGGTGGTGGGAGACCATGAAAACGGTCGCCTGGCCGTGGTGCGGCGAGCGTTTGCCGAATTGAAGGCGGGTGATCTGCTGGGACCGGCACAGGAAAAACCGGTGATCGTCCCCGGCGCCACCCAGGAGCGGCTCTCCTTCAATGCCACCGTGGTGGCCCTGCAATTTCAGCAACAACTGGCCGGACCCGGCACGGTGGTCTACCTCAACGCCGGTCGCAACCAGGGACTCAAGCCCGGTCTGCGCCTGGCGGTCAGGGAACCCCAGGAGTCCCAGGCAACCGGCGAGGTGATGGTGCTGCAGGCGACCGCCGACCGGGCCGCAGCCCTGGTCACTGAAAAAACCCGGCGGGCGGTAAAGGCCGGCGACCAGGTGGGCCCAGCCGAGCGGTAGATAAAAAAAAGCCCTTCTTGCCGAAAAAGAGGGAGGGGGAGGGACGGCAAGAAGGGCCCAGGAGGGGTATGTTGGTAATCGGGAGACAGCGTCATTCCCGAAAGGTTCCGATTAAAATCGGCAGGGAGCAAAAAAATTTTTAACCGGGCCGATCAACCCTTCAGAGCGTCGTACACCTTGCCCACCAATTTGGGGCCGGGGGTGAGGGTGCCGGAGCCCTGTTCCCAACGGGCCGGACAGGCTTCATCGGGATGGGCGGCCACGTAAACACTGGCCTGAAGCTTGCGCAGCAGTTCCTTGGCGTTGCGACCGACGTTGTAAAAATTGATCTCCGAGGCCACCAGCACCCCGGCGGGGCTGATGATGAAGGTGCCGCGCAGGTCGAGCCCGCTCTCCTCGTTGTAAACTCCGAACAGCCGGGAAACCTCGCCATTGCGGTCGGCCCCCATGGGATATTTGGCCTTTTCCAGAAACTTTTCCTCCCGCTTCCAGGCCAGATGGGTATAGACAGTGTCGGTGCTTACCGTGATCACTTCGGCGCCGGCGGCGGTGAGATTATCGTACTCGTCGGCCAGGTCGGCCAGCTCGGTGGAGCAGACAAAGGTAAAGTCGGCCGGATAGAAGACCAGAACAGTCCACTTGTTCCGCTTTTTCAACTCGGCCAAAGAGATCTTGCCGAAATCGTGCTGAACCGGATCGTAAATCTCCAGCTCAAAATCGGGAACCTCCTGGCCGACCTGGATCGGACCGTAACAGCAATCATCGTAATGGTGTTCCATAACCCGCAACTCCTTTAACTTAATGTTTTAACTGATTCCGAGGATGACCTCGTTCTGTTTTTGATAAAAGTTATCATCTCTAAAATATTTTGCAAGCTTTTTTGTCCTCCCTCGTGGGCGATAACTTTTTTATTTTAAAGGATCATATGGTAGAAGCAGGGAATGGAAAGGGAAACTGCGGCCCCAGACGACCGCCGGAAAATTATTTTGATCGGTTATCGGGCCTGCGGTAAAACCTCGGTTGGGACCTTACTGGCCCGACAGCTGGGCTGGGAGCTTCTTGACCTGGACGCCGAAATCGTCAGACGGACAGGCAGCGAGATCCGGGAGTTGGTAGCCAGCCGAGGCTGGGACCATTTTCGCGCCCTGGAGCGGGAACTGCTCCAGGAGGTGGCTGGGCGCCATCGGCTGGTGGTGGCCACCGGGGGTGGGGCCGTGCTGCACCGGGAGGTGTGGCCGGCACTGAGGCAAGGGAGTCTGGTGGTCTGGCTGCGGGCCGATCCCGCCGCCATCGCCGCCCGA
>DSDS01000143.1 GCA_011048585.1 Desulfurivibrio alkaliphilus
CATCATCCCAAAGGTTTGGGCAAACTTCTTGGGCAGCCTTTATTGCCACACCTGGGCCAGACGGAGAGCCTGGCGGGTTGCTTCAACATTGTGGGTACGGATAATATCCGCGCCATTGAGGGCGCAGAGGGCGGCCACCACCGCCGAGGGCAGGTCGCGCTCCTCCATCGCCAGCTCCCCCAGCAGTTTGGTCAGAAATGATTTGCGGGAGTGGCCGATCAACAGAGGCCGGCCCAAGGTCCGGAACTGGGCCAGGTTGCGCAGGATCGCCAGATTGTGCTCCAGGGTTTTGCCAAAGCCGAGGCCTGGGTCGATAATCAGCCGCTCGCGTTGAACCCCCTGTTGGCTCAGCTCCTCAATCCGCCGGGCTAGAAATTGTTTGATCTCGCCCACCACGTCGTCGTAGTGGGGGTTGAGCTGCATGTCACGGGGGGTGCCTTGCATATGCATGATGATTACCGGCCAGTCACCGCCGGCGGCCAGTTCCGCCATGGCCGGATCAAAACGTAGAGCGCTGATATCGTTGATGATGTCAGCGCCGGCCGCCAGGGCCTGGCGGGCCACGGCCGCCTTGGTGGTATCAATGGAGATGGTAATCGAGGGGGCCAGCTTGCGGATTGCCTCGATGGCGGGAATTACTCGCCGCAGCTCCTCATCCACCGCCACAGGCGGGGCCATGGGGCGGGTGGATTCGCCGCCGATATCCAGAATATCAACCCCGGCGGCGAGCATCTTTTCTGCGTGGTCCAACAGGGTTTCGCGATCAGCCAGCTTTCCGCCGTCGGAGAAGGAGTCCGGCGTGAGGTTAAGGATCCCCATGATCCGTGTCCGATGGGGGGCGGCCGAGCTGTCGAGAAACCCGGCTTTACTGCTTGGGGTTCCCATGGTTTAGTTTTGCGGTTGCTCGGGAGGAGCAGACTGATCCGGTGCCGAGTCGGGCTCCGGCGGATTCTCTTCACCCTGGTTGGTCTCCGGTCCGGCCTGGGGGGTGGATCGAGGCGGAGTCTCCCCCTTGGCCTCGGCGATGATCCGCTCGATATCCTCCAGCAACAGGGTCTCTTTTTCCAGCAGTTCGGCGGCGACCAGATTCAAGGCGTCCAGGTTATCCTTGAGCAGCGCGTGGACCCGGTCGTTGGCGTCCTGGACCAGGCGTTTGACCTCGTTGTCGATCTGGATGGCGGTGGCTTCGGAGTAATCCCGATGTTGGGAGATCTCCCGGCCCAGGAAGATCTGCTCCTCCTTCTTGCCGAAGGTCAGCGGCCCCATGGCGTCGCTCATCCCCCACTCACAGACCATCTTGCGGGCCATGGTGGTGGCCCGTTCGATATCGTTGCCGCTGCCGGTGGTGATCTCGCCGAACACCAGCTCCTCGGCCACCCGGCCCCCCAGCAGAATGCAGATATTGTTGATTAGGTAGCTGCGGGCGTAGGTATACTTATCTTCGAGTGGCAATTGCTGGGTCAGGCCCAAGGCCCGCCCCCGGGGGATGATGGTAACTTTGTGCAGGGGGTCGGTACCGGGCAACAGCTTGGCCACCAGGGCGTGCCCCGCTTCGTGGTAGGCGGTGATCTTCTTCTCCTTCTCAGTGATGATCAAGCTCCGCCGTTCGGAACCCATCATCACCTTATCCTTGGCCTGCTCCAGATGGGCCATTTCGACCTTTTCCGCTCCTTGGCGGGCGGCCAGCAGGGCTGCCTCGTTGACCATGTTTTCCAGGTCGGCGCCGGAGAAACCGGGGGTCCCGCGGGCGATCTGGGCCCAATCCACATTATCGGCGATCTGGGTTTTTCGACCATGGACATGAAGAATCATCTCCCGCCCCTTAACGTCGGGCACCGGCACCACCACCTGGCGGTCAAAACGGCCCGGACGCAGCAGAGCCGGATCCAATACATCGGGACGGTTGGTGGCGGCCACGATAATCACTCCCTCGTTGGCTTCAAAGCCGTCCATCTCGACCAACAATTGATTCAAGGTTTGTTCCCGTTCGTCGTGACCGCCGCCCAAGCCGGCGCCACGATGGCGGCCCACCGCGTCGATCTCGTCGATAAAGATGATGCAGGGGGCACTTTTTTTGCCCTGGATAAAGAGATCCCGCACCCGGGAGGCCCCGACCCCGACAAACATCTCCACGAAGTCGGAGCCGCTGATGGAGAAGAATGGAACCTGGGCTTCCCCGGCGATGGCTTTGGCCAGCAGGGTCTTGCCGGTGCCCGGGGGACCCATCAGCAGTACCCCCTTAGGGATCCGCCCCCCCAACCGGGTGAATTTAGCGGGATCCTTCAAGAAATCGATAATCTCGGACAACTCCTCCTTGGCCTCTTCAATGCCGGCCACATCCTTGAAAGTAATTTTGCTGGTTTCATGATCCAGCAGCCGGGCCCGGCTTTTACCGAAACTCATGGCCTTGCCGCCGCCCATCTGCATCTGGCGCATAAAGAAGATCCAAACCCCGATCAGCAGCAGCATCGGGAACCATGACACCAGGATCGTCAGGTACCAGGGGGTTTCCTCCTCCTCCTTGACCTTGATGTTGACTCCGCTTTTGCGCAGTAGGGGGATCATCTCGGCGTCGTTGGGGGTTATCACCTTGAAGACGCGCCCCTCCGGGCCCTCGACCCTGAGCTCGCTGCCCTGGAGCTGCACCTCCCGCACCGCCCCTGCCTCGACGCTGGTCATAAAATCGCTGTAGCTCATTTCGCTGACCTGGGACTGCGGCTTGTTGAACAGGTTGAAGAGCATGATCAGGGTAAGACCGATGATCAGCCACATCGAGAGGTTTTTATAAAAAATATTCAAATGATCCTCCAAATAAGATCGCTGTTAAGCCCGAAACGAACACATTAAGCCAGAAAGGGAGGAAAGTCCAGCCCTCGGCTCAATTGGTGCTTTGTTGGAATTGCTGGATCGGTTTAACTCCCATGGTTTTTTCCCGCATGGTACTGATCGCCCGCACCATCGATTCGGCTCCGGCCAGGGTGGTGGTGTAGGGCAGGTGGTAGTCCAGGGCGGCCCGACGGATGGTGTAGGAGTCTTCGGTGGTCCGGGTGCCCATGGAGATATTGACGATCCACTGGATCTGGTTGTTGCGGAGCATATCCAGCACGTGGGGTCGGCCTTCGGAAATTTTCTGCACCTTGGCGCAATCCACTCCCTCCCCATTGAGCCGAGCGGCGGTTCCTCCGGTGGCCACCAGGGTAAATCCCAGTTCAACCAGGCGCCGGGCGATGGGCACGATGGCTGGTTTATCGGGATGCCGCACACTCAAAAAGACGGTGCCCGACTGAGGGATTTTCTGGCCGGCGGCCAGTTGCGATTTGGCAAAGGCCAACCCCACGCAATTGTCGATCCCCATCACCTCGCCGGTGGATTTCATCTCTGGGCCAAGAATGGTGTCAACATTATCGAACCGGTCGAAGGGGAAAACCGCCTCCTTGACCGCAAAATGCTTGATCTTGACCTCAGTGGTCAGTCCCAGCTCGGCCAAGCTGGCCCCCATCATCACCTTGGTGGCCAGCTTGGCCAAAGGTACCCCGGTGGCCTTGCTGACAAAGGGCACGGTGCGCGAGGCTCGGGGATTGACCTCCAGCACGAAGAGGGTGTTGTCCTTCACCGCGAACTGGACGTTCATCAACCCCTTGACCTTCAGCTCCGCCGCCATGGCCCGGCTGGCCGCCTTGATCTCTTCGATCATCTCGGCGGCCAAAGTGTGGGGAGGCAGGACGCAGGCGGAATCACCGGAGTGGATCCCCGCCTCTTCGATATGCTGCATGATGCCGCCGATGATGGTGGTCCGGCCGTCGGAGATGGCGTCCACATCGACTTCGATGGCATCCTTAAGGAATTTGTCCACCAGGATCGGGTGTTCCGGGGAAACATCGACGGCGGTGTGCATGTAATGGGTCAGGTTTCGTTCGTTGTAGACAATCTGCATGGCCCGACCGCCCAGAACGTAGGAGGGGCGGACCACCACCGGGTAGCCGATCTCCTTGGCGATCACAAGGGCTTCCTCGGCATTGTGGGCAATACCGTTGGCCGGTTGGCGCAGGTTCAGCTTCTGCAGAAACTGCTGGAACCGCTCCCGGTCTTCGGCTCGGTCAATGGAGTCGGGGGAGGTGCCCAAAATCGGCACCCCGGCCTTGGCCAGGGGCACCGCCAGATTTAAGGGGGTCTGGCCGCCGAACTGGACTATTACCCCCTCCGGTTGCTCCTGCTCGATGATATTAAGCACATCCTCACGGGTCAGGGGTTCGAAATAGAGGCGATCGGAGGTATCGTAGTCGGTGGAGACCGTCTCCGGGTTGGAGTTGACCATGATCGATTCAATCCCCAACTCCCTGAGAGCGAAGGAGGCGTGAACGCAACAATAATCAAATTCGATTCCCTGGCCGATCCGGTTGGGGCCGCCGCCTAATATCATGACCTTGCGCCGGTCGCTGGCCCGCCCCTCGTCTTCTGATTCATAAGTGGAGTAGAAATAGGGGGTATAGGCTTCAAATTCGGCGGCGCAGGTGTCCACCAGCTTGTAAACCGGTTTTTGTGAGAGTTTATCGCGCAACTCCCGGATATCATCTTCGGAGGTGCCGGTCAAGTAGGCGAGCTGGCGGTCGGAGAACCCGTACTGCTTGACCTTGTGGAGGCGCTCGGCCTCCAGGCCGATGAAGCCGGCTTGGCGAATTTCCCGCTCGGTTTCCACCAACTGGGCCATATGGTGGAGAAACCAGGGGTCGATCATGGTGACCTCGTGGATCCGGTTCACGCTGATTCCCCGGCGCAGGGCCTCGTAAAGCTGGAACATCCGTTGGGAATTGGGCTTACGCAGGGCGCTTTCCAGATCGGCTTCGTCCAGGACGGTAAATTTTTCAAATTTGCGGTCGGCTCCGAAGCCGGCGCAGCCGATCTCCAGGGAGCGCAGTCCTTTCTGCAGGGCCTCCTTGAAGGTGCGGCCGATGGCCATGGTTTCGCCCACCGATTTCATGGCGGTGGTGAGGAAATCATCGGCCTCGGGAAATTTTTCGAAGGTCCAGCGGGGAATCTTGACCACGCAGTAGTCAATGGTGGGTTCAAAAGCGGCGTAGGTCTCGCGGGCGATGTCGTTTTTGATCTCGTCAAGGGTGTAGCCCACCGCCAGCTTGGCGGCGATCTTGGCGATGGGAAAGCCGGTGGCCTTGGAGGCCAGGGCCGAGGAGCGGCTGACCCGAGGGTTCATCTCAATGACCATCAGTTCGCCGTCGGCCGGGTTGACGGCAAACTGGACGTTGGAACCGCCGGTTTCCACCCCGATCTCCCGCATGATGGCGATGGAGGCATCACGCATGGCCTGGTATTCCCGGTCGCTCAGGGTTTGGGCCGGGGCCACGGTGATGGAGTCGCCGGTGTGGACCCCCATGGGATCGATATTCTCGATGGAACAGATGATCACCACGTTGTCGTTTTTATCCCGCATTACCTCCAGCTCATATTCCTTCCAGCCCAGCAGGCTCTTTTCCAGCATCACCTCGCTGTTGATGGAAAGATCGAGTCCGGATTCGCAAATTTCCTCCAACTCCTGCTGGTTGTATGCAATCCCGCCACCAGTGCCGCCCAGGGTGAAGCTGGGCCGAACGATGATCGGAAAACCGATCTCGGCCGCCGCCGCCTTGGCCTCGCTCAGAGTGTGAATAATCACGCTCTCTGGGACCTTGAGGCCGATCTTGCGCATGGCCGCCCGGAAGGAGTCCCGGCCCTCGGCCTTGCGGATCACGTCGATCTTAGCCGCCAGCAGTTCGACGCCATACTTTTCCAGGACTCCCATCTCCGCCACCCGGATGGCGGTGTTGAGCCCGGTCTGGCCCCCCAGGGTGGGGAGCAGAGCGTCGGGCCGCTCTTGTTCGATCACCTTGGCCACAAATTCGGGGGTGATGGGCTCGATATAGGTGGCGTCGGCAATCTCCGGGTCGGTCATGATGGTGGCCGGGTTGGAGTTGATCAGCACCACCTGGTAGCCTTCCTCCTTGAGAGCCTTGACCGCCTGGGTTCCGGAGTAGTCAAATTCGCAGGCCTGGCTAATGATGATGGGGCCGGAGCCGATGATCAGGATTTTTTTGATGTCGGTACGTTTGGGCATGGCCGTTGGCTATCCTTTATCTGTGGTTTTGTCAATTGAAGCTCGGTGGTGCCAATCTACTTCATCGCGTCGATGAAGCGGTCGAATAGACAGATGGCGTCATGGGGCCCGGGGGCGTTTTTGGGATGATATTGGACGGAGAAGGCCGGGAACCGGCGATGGCGGATCCCCTCAACCGAATCATCGTTGAGGTTGATGTGGGTCAGTTCAACCTCGGCGGGATCGAGGGTGGCAATATCCAGACAGAATCCGTGATTTTGCGAGGTAATCTCTACCTTGCCGGTGGTTAGGTCCTTGACCGGCTGGTTGATGCCCCGGTGGCCGAATTTCAGTTTGTAGGTTTTGCCGCCGTAAGCCAGGCCCAATAACTGGTTGCCCAGGCAGATGCCGAAGATCGGTTTTTTGCCCAACAGGGCCCGGATGGTGTCGATAACCCCGGGGATGCCTGCGGGATCACCGGGGCCGTTGGAAAGGAAAATGCCATCGGGGTTGAGGCCCAAGATGGTGTCGGCGTCGGTGTGGCAGGGAACCACCTGGACCTGGCAGCCCCGCTCGGCCAGCAGGCGCAGCTGATTGTGTTTAAGGCCGTAGTCGATGGCCACAACCTTGTAACGGCCGGGTGCGGCACCGGCAAAGGCGGTGCCGGGCCGGGGCCCCTGTTCGGTCCAGACATAGGGTTCCGGGCAGGTAACCTCCCGGACCAGATCGCGGCCCACCAGGCCGGGCGACCTTTTCGCCTTGGCCACCAGTGAGGCATGATCCAGATCCTCGGTGGAAACTATCCCCCTCATCGCTCCAACGGTGCGGATATGGCGAGTCAGAGCCCGGGTGTCCACTCCCTCGATCCCCAGCACCCCATATTTTTGCAGCAGCTCGGCCAGGGTGCCGGTGGAACGGTAATTGCTGGGGAAGGGGCAGTATTCGCGAACGATGAAGGCCTCCACCTGGACCCGGCCCGACTCCATATCCTCCTCGTTGATCCCGTAGTTGCCGATCAGCGGGTAGGTCATGGCGACGATCTGGCCCTTGCAGGAAGGGTCGCTCAACAGCTCCTGATAACCGCTCATGCCGGTGTTGAAAACAATCTCACCGGTGGTTTCGCCTCGACCGGTAAAGGATACCCCTTCAAAAACAGTCCCGTCTTCCAGGGCGATGCATGCTTTCATCATTGTCCTCTGCTGTTATTTTTTCCGACTTTCTGGCCGATCAGTTGTTTAATGATTTCCACCTGTTGCCGGGCCGATCCCCGCAGTCGCCGGGCGATGCCGCCGGCCTGTTCCGCCGCCCGGTGGTACTCGGCGGGGCGGGTGTGGAAGGCCATGATCCGTTGACAGAGATCCTCTTCGTCACGGACCAGAAAACCTCCGCCTCCTTGGCGTAACAGCTCGGCATCCTCCCGAAAATCTTCCATGTGGGGCCCGAACAGCACCGGCTTGCCGTGGGCCGCCGCCTCCAGCAGGTTATGGCCTCCGCGCCGAACCAGGCTGCCGCCGCAGAAAACATAGTCGGCCACCGCGTAAAGTTCGGCCAGTTTCCCCATCTGGTCCACCAGAATCACCGTGGCCCGTTGCTTTTCAGGCCGGGTGGCTCCGTCGGGATCTGCTCCGTTCGAGAGTTCGCTCAACCGCCAGTATTCGAGATTCTTACCCCGAAACATGGCCTCGATCTCCGGCAGCCTGCGGAGATGGCGGGGGGCTATAACCCACACCAGGCCGGGCAGATTGCGCTTCAGTTTGCGCCAGGCGGTGAGCAGCAGCTCCTCTTCGCCGTGGTGGGTGCTGCCGCAGACCAGAACCGGTTGCTCTGGGCCGATTCCCAGCCCCGAGCGCAAACTGGTGAGCTCCACTTCCTGGTCGGCCCTGGTCGCCGGGGCCGACCAGGTTTGTCCGGCGGCTGGAGGCAAATCGTACTTGGCATTGCCGCAGATGATTACGGTGGCCGGCTCGGCACCCAACTCCCGGTAGCGGCGGGCGTCATCTTCGCCGATGGCGGCGATGACCCGGAAACGGGAGATGGTTGCCAGAATCAAAGGGGCGACCGGCCAGCGCCGATAGCGGCGCAATGATCGCTCCGAAAGCCTGGCATTCAGCAGCGCCGGTCCAGCCTGTTGCCGGGCCGCTTGACGAATAATTTCCGGCCAGAGCTCGGTCTCAAGACAAACATACAGATCGGGCCCGATATTCCGCATCACCCGGGAGCAGATTCCGGCCAGATCCAGGGGGGCAAAGAGACAACGCACCCGGTCCGGCATCTGTTCACGACAAACCTGCAGCCCGTGACGGGTAAGGGTGGATACCCATATATCGGCCCCGGGCAACTGCCGGTCGAGTTCCTGCACCAGAGCGCGGGCCACCTGTACTTCTCCCACCGAGGCGGCGTGCAGCCAAATTCGCGGCTGGCTGCCCGGCCCACGCGGAGTGGTATGATAGAGCCCCAGCCGTTGCCGAAGTTCCTGTCTGCCGCCACCGAGTGAATAGATTAAAAAAAACGGAAAAACGATCAGGAAAATGGTCCAGGCAATGATCTGGTAAACGAAATAACTCAATGGGCAGATGGCCTATTAGCAATTTTTTTCCGGGTACCTCCCGCAGAGACGGCAAAATCAGAAGATTAAACCCTGAATTCCGAGTTTCGTCAATGAAATTGCCGTTGGAATTGATGGAAGGGTTTTACATGGCTGGCCGACCCTTCGGCTACCAGCGGCCGGCGATCTCCGTGTCGCATTGTGGGCAGTGGCCATTGACCAGCTGGTTGCTGCCAACACGGAACCCGAGTCTGGTTATCAGGGTGGTGCCGCAGTTGGGGCAGAGGGTGTTTTCCCCTCCATTGTCGTGGATATTGCCCACGTAAACATGGTGCAGTCCGGTCGCCCGGCCGATCTCCCGGGCTTGATACAGGGTTTCCGGG
>DSDS01000063.1 GCA_011048585.1 Desulfurivibrio alkaliphilus
AACCGGGGCCGGCTGTTGGGCTGAGGACGGGATCTATCGCGGGTGGCAGAGGCTCTGCAGAATTTTTTCCCACATCTCGGCCATTCCGCTGGCCAGAAAGTGCAACATCTCCGGGGTGGCGTTCTGTTCGGCGCTGCGATCGAAGGTGATCCGCAAAGTAGAATCCAGCCCCTCTTCCGGCGGCTGATACGCCAAGCGGAAGGGTACCCGGGGCAGGGGGCGTAAAAGCGCGACCCGATCCCCGTCGGGTTCCCCCTCCACCTTCGCCCTGAACATACTCAGCAGTTCAAAAAAATCCTCGCCGAACCGATCGGCCAACTGCCGGAGCGGTAACTCGCAGCGCTTGGCAAACAGCGGCGCCACCGCCGCCCCCTGGGCCAGTTCCGCCATGGGCAGCCACTCTCCCCGTTCCGCCGCGCCTTGGCAGACCAGCAGATAGCGCAGCAGGGGCAACTGAACCCAGGGGTTGACGTGGCACTCCGAGCTGAGCCGGCCGGCCGGGTCGATGACAAAATCCTTGCCCAGGCAGGAGATCACCAGGCTCTCACCACGCAGGACCGCGCCCAAGCGGGAGGCCAGAGCGGCGAAATCCAGGCCGGCCACCTGCTGCCGCAGCTCACCGATCCGGTCCGCCTGTTCGTCGGCCAGACTGCGGCGGGGGCAAAATTCCGCCTCCAGGCGGGCCAGCACTGCCGGATCCAGGCGGGGGCAGGCGGTCAGACGCTTTTCCCCGGCAATAACCGCGGCGGCAAAGGCCATGCAGGAGGGCAGATAACATTGCCGGCAGTTATCCCCCGGCAACAGCTTGTACAGTTGTAAGGGGTTGTTGTTGATCTTCATCCCCCCATGATAACCGATGGGCCGGGCTGGCGCCAGACCTGGCTTTCCCCTTTACCATCGCCGCCACCTTCGGTAGACTGAAGAGAAAAATCCAGGAGGAGCAGGGATGCGGGTGTGGGATGTTGATCCGGGATATCTCAATCGGTCCAGTCTGCTGGGGGAGCATCGGGAATTGCACGGCATTGTCGCCATCCTCAAAGATGGCAAACGGGGTTATTCCCGGCACCCTGAAACCCTGCGCTGGCGAGGGTATGGCTGGGCCCTGAGCCAGCGCCACCGCCTGCTGGCGGCGGAGATGGCCCTGCGCGGTTATGTGGACCGCTCTCCGGTGCGGCTGCGGGCCAACCCCCGGCAGTGGCCGGAAATTTTTCTCAATCCTCCCGGGGAACAGTTGCTGCTGCTGGCCGGCAAATACCGGGATCGCCCCCCCGGCCGCATCCCCCTGCCCCGCGACAACCAGCAGCTCTGGGCCCAGCACAAATATTCGGTGCTGGCCCGGGACCCCGCGGCTTACCGCCGGATCGGCCGCGAGCTGGCGCTAAGCCGCGACGGCGAGGGTTGCGATGAGCTGGCCCTCCGCCTGGTCCAACTGCTGCGTCGCCCCCCCGAAGCGGGTCATCTGCGCAACGCGATTCAGCATATGTGGGGTTATGTGGCCGGCTACTCCCAGCTCTCGGGTCCCGAGATCAATCGCCTCGCTCCTGCAACCCTGCTGCGGGAGATCCAGCGCCTGGCCCTGATCCACCGGATTACCTATCTGGCCGAATCCACCGCCCTGGGTGAACTGGCGGCCTGGCCGGGTCAACAACCCGGGAAATAGGCGGCTTTCCCGGGAGGCGCAACGACCCTGTTTAACCGGACGGGCTTTTGTGCTATACTCGCCGACACTTGTCCCGTTACCTTAAAACCCCTTTCATCACCGAGGCGGAAGAGCCGTGCAGGATATCAAAGAAACCGTGCAGGAGGTTTTTTGGGCGGTACTACCGATCACCGCCGTGGTTTTCTTCCTCCAGTTCACCCTGATCTGGCTGCCTTTGCCCCTCTTTCTCCAGTTTCTGGTGGGACTGGCCATGGTCTCGGTGGGGCTGACCCTCTTTCTCTGGGGGGTCCAGGTGGCGATGCTGCCCATCGGGGAGCTGATCGGCGCCTCCCTGCCGAAGATGGGCAAGGCCTGGCTGGTGGTCTTTTTCGGAGTACTGCTGGGCTTTGCCGCCACCTTGGCCGAGCCCGACGTCCGGGTACTGGCCATGCAGGTGGACCAGGTTTCCGGCGGCGATATCTCCAAAAACCTGCTGATCTACACGGTGGCCGTCGGGGTGGCTTTTTTCGTCGGCCTGGCCATGCTGCGGATTATCCTCAGTATCCCCATCACCTGGCTGCTGGTGGTGGGCTACGCCCTGGTTTTCCTGCTGGCCGCCTTCACCCCCGACTATTTCGTCCCGGTTTCCTTTGACGCCGGCGGGGTAACCACCGGCCCCATGACCGTCCCCTTTATCCTGGCCCTGGGAGTGGGGGTGGCCTCGGTCTTGGGCGGCAAGAACGCCTCCACCGACGGTTTCGGCCTGGTGGCCCTGGCCTCCATCGGCCCGATCCTGGCGGTCATGCTGCTGGGAGTCTTCTACGGATGAACATCAAGATCCTTACCGGCTTCGATCATGTCCTGCTGGAGGTGGGGATCGCCCTGCTGCCCCTGCTGGGTTTTTTCCTTTTCTTCCAATTTTTTGTCCTCCGGCTACCCATGGCCCAGTTTTTCAATATCCTTAAGGGGCTGGTACCCACCTTCCTGGGGCTGGCCCTCTTTCTCCAAGGGGTCAAGGTCGGTTTTTTCCCGGTGGGCACCGAGATGGGCGGAATCCTGGCCGGGATGGGCCACAACTGGCTGCTGATCCCCATCGGCTTCGTCCTGGGTTTTGTCGCCACCTTTGCCGAACCGGCGGTGCGGATTCTCAATATCGAGGTGGAAAAGGCTTCCAGCGGCTCCATTCCCCAGCGGATCATGCTCTACGCCCTCTCCATCGGGGTCGCCCTCTCCATCGCCCTCTCCATGACCCGGATTCTGCTGGGGGTACCGTTGTGGTATTTCATCATTCCCGGCTATCTTTTGGCCCTGCTGCTGATCCGCTTCTCCAGTAAAACCTTCACCGCCATCGCCTTCGACTCCGGCGGGGTGGCCACCGGCCCCATGACCGTGACCTTTATCATGGCCATCTCGGTGGGGGCCGCCGCCACCACGGAGGGCCGGAATCCGCTGCTGGACGGCTTCGGGATGATCGCCCTGGTGGCCCTGGCCCCGATAATTTCAGTGCTGATTCTGGGAATCCTGTATCGGCGCAGCCAAGGAGGGTCGTCATGAACCTTATTTCATGCCACAAGTTGCTGATCACCGTGGTTCAGAAGGGCAAAGCCAAGAAGGTGGTCGAGGCCACCCGCCGGGCCGGAGCCGAGGGGGGCACCATCTTTTTGGGCAAGGGCACCGGGATCTATGAAAAAAAGTTTTTCGGCATTCCGGTCAACCAGGACAAGGAGATCGTCCTGACCCTCTTTAACCAAAACATTATCGAGCCGATTTTCAACGAGGTGGCGGCGGCGGGCAAGCTGCTGGAAACCGGCCAGGGGATCGCCTTTGTCATCGACGTTCCCTATCTGATCGGCATCGTCCACTACTGTGAACTCGACAGTCTGGAGAGAGAGGCCATGAACCAACAAAGCGGCTATGAACTGGTGATAACGGTGGTTAACAAAGGGAACGCCGAAACGGTGGTGGCGGCGAGCAAGCGGGCCGGAGCCGAAGGCGGCACCATCCTGTTCGGCCGGGGTACCGGGATCCATGAGCAGGCCAAACTCTTTTCCATCCCCATCGAGCCGGAAAAAGAGGTAGTCCTTACCCTGATCGCCCGGAACAAAACCGAGGCGGTTTTACAGGCGATCCGGGAGGACAGCTGCCTGGACCAGCCGGGCAAGGGGATCGCGTTCGTCTTGCCGGTGGAACGCACCACCGGCATCAAGCGTCTGGAGCCCTGACCGGGCAAAAATTCCGGCCCGGCCCCCAATCGGTTACTTCCCGGTTGACATCCACGCTGCTTAAGGCTATTTTCCTGCGGTTATCTGCTTTTCGTTCCGGCACAATCGTTAAAACCTCGGGGGCGGAACCAGCCAGGTCTCCCGGCAAATTATCCATTGTTTTTTTACCCAAATTAGAAGGAGGGACCGATGTCCAAAGTAATGGCGATCGCCGAAAGCATCAATATCATGGGCAAGCGCAGCGGTGGCGCGATGAAGGAGCGCAACCCCGGCCCGATCCAGGAGATGGCCAAGGAAGAGGCCGCCGCCGGCGCCTCCTACCTCGATCTCAATATCGGCCCGGCCCGCAAGGACGGCACCGAGTTGATGCCCTGGGTGGTGCAGACCGTGGAAGCGGTCACCGACGTGCCCCTCTGCCTGGACACCACCAACACCGATGCCATGGCCGCCGGCTTCAAGGTCCTCAAAAACCGGGAAGCGGCCCTGATGAACTCCATTTCAGCCCAGCCGGAACGGATGCAAAAACTGATTCCGGTGGCCGCCGAGGCCGGCTGCAAGGTGATCGCCCTGCTCTGGGGCCCGGATGGCATGCCCCGGGACTCCAACGAACGGGCCGCCATGGCGGTTGACCTGATGATGGCCTTGGCCGAGGCCGGGATCCCCAACGAAAAGATGTTCTTCGATCCCATCGGCACGCCCATCACCCTGGGGGCCGACCAGATCAACTCCGGCCTGGAATTCATGAGCATGCTCCAGGATATCGCCCCCGGGGCCGGTTCCACCGTGGGGCTCTCCAACGTCTCCAACGGGGTGGCCGAGCATCTGCGCAAGTATCTCGATCGCACCTACTTGATCATGCTGATGAAGTACGGGATCACCACCGCCATCGTCAACTCCTACGACGCCGAACTGATGGCGATCTGCAAGGGCGAGCGCCAGGACCTGGTGGACCTGGTCCACGGCATGATGGACGGCAACGACCCCGATCCCGCCAAGCTCAGCGGTACCGCCCTGGAGCACTACAAAACCTACAAGGTGCTCTCCGGGCAGAATGTCTTCTCCGAGTCGTGGCTGGAACTGTAAAATCAACCCGGGAATAACCACGACACCGAAGAAGGGAGGGAGCAGGCGCCGCAACGCCCGCCCCCTCCCTTTTCTGCTTCCCGGCTCCGGCGGACATTTATGAGCGATGTTACCTCCCATCACCTGACTTACGGTTATCTTTGCGACTTCATCACCGGGGAGTCCCTGGCGGACACCGATGATGAGCGCTATCGCCAACGGCTGGCCCGGCTGCTGGTGGAGGAGAAGGGGTTTGCCAAAAGCGAGATCGAACCACGGCTGGTCATCGAGACCCTCTTTGCCGGAAACTTTGTCAGCTCGAAAATCGATTTCGTGATCAAAATTGGGGGTCAACGCCTACTGCTGCTCCGTTACGGGCCCGGCTCGCTGGTCACCCGTCAACGACCGGCCCTGGCCGCCGCCCGGGTGCTCGATCCGAACCAGGTGATCCCCCTGGCCGTGGTCAGCAACGGCGAGGACGCTGAGTTGCTGGAGAGCCGGAGCGGCCGGGTGCTGGGCCAGGGGTTGCAGGCCATCCCCGATCGGGCCGCCCTGACGGCCCAACTGCCCCACCTGGACTTCAGCCCCCTGGCCGAAAAAAGACGGGAACCGGAACTGCGGATCCTGAACGCCTTTGACATTGAAATATGCTGTGCCGGTGCCCACTGCGCCTTGCCCGGCGCCAAAGAAGGTTAAAATTACGGGAGTTAAACCATGGCAGGTAAAACAAACTGGAGCAAGAGCAGCTGGCAGAACTTCACCGCCCTGCAGCAACCCAACTGGCCCGACCGGGAGGAGTACCGCTATGCCCTGGCCACCCTCGCCGAACTGCCCCCCCTGGTCTTTGCCGGGGAGATCCGCGACCTGAAGCGGCAACTGGCCATGGCGGCCAAAGGCGACGCCTTTCTGCTCCAGGGCGGAGACTGTGCCGAAAGTTTTTCCCTTTGCACCGCCCCTGTGGTTCGGGAGCTGCTCAAGGTGATCTTGCAGATGACGGTGATCCTGGGCTATGCCGGCGGCAAGCCGGTGGTCAAGGTGGGCCGGATGGCCGGCCAGTACGCCAAGCCCCGCTCCGCCGACACCGAAATGGTAAACGGGGTGGAGTTGCCCAGTTACCGGGGGGATATGGTCAACAGCATTGAAGCCACCCCCGAAGCCCGCCGCCCCGACCCCCAGCGGATGGTCAAGGGCTATTTCCTGGCCTGCGCCACCATGAATATCCTGCGGGCCTTTACCACCGGCGGCTATGCCGCCCTGGAGCGGGTTCACGCCTGGAACAACGAGTTTGTCAAAAGCTCGCCCCAGGGTCAAATGTATGACAAACTGGCCCGCAACATCGACCAGGCGATCAACTTCATGCGGGTGGTGGGCCTGGATACCGACGTCCCCCAGCTGACCCAGGCCAGTTTCTTTACCTCCCACGAAGCCCTGCTGCTGGGTTACGAGGAAGCCCTGACCCGCCAGGACTCCACCACCGGCAACTGGTACGATTGTTCCGCCCACATGCTCTGGATCGGCGAACGCACCCGGCAGGTGGATGGGGCTCATGTCGAATTTTTACGCGGAGTCAACAACCCCATCGGGGTTAAAATCGGCCCCAACCATGATATCGATGACGTCAAGCGGCTGGTAAGCGTCCTTAATCCGGAAAACGAGCCGGGCAAACTGACCCTTATTGCCCGTTTCGGGATCAAAAATATTGCCGAGGGCCTGACCCCCCTGGTCCGAGCCCTGAAGGAGGAGGGGTTCAACCTGGTCTGGAGCTGCGACCCGATGCACGGCAACACCTACACCTCGGCCAGCGGCCTCAAGACCCGTAATTTCATTAATATCCTGGAGGAGATCCGGACCTTTTTCGAGATCCACTGGCAGGAGGGCACCGTCCCCGGGGGCGTCCATTTTGAGATGACCGGGGCCGATGTCACCGAATGCGTGGGCGGCGGCCGGGATATCGTGGACCAAGAGTTGAGCCAGCGCTACCTGACCATGTGCGATCCCCGGCTCAATGCCGAACAGAGCCTGGAGCTGGCCTTCCAGATCGCGGAACTGCTGCGGGAAAAATAGGCCGAGGGTTGGGCGATGCCGCCGGGGCTTTCAGTCGAGGATCATGTCGGCAATGGTCATCTTGATCCGCGGCTGGCCGACGGGGGCAAAGCTCTGCTCCAACCGAGCCAGCTCCCGCAGCAGCGGGGCCCGCTCCACGGTGGGGGTGGCCGAGCGACCGGCGGTCAGTTCCTGGCAGCGAAAGCAGCCGGGAAAGCGCTGCACCCGGCCATTGGGAAAGGTGAGGCTGGAGGGCACCCCATGCATCCGGCAGATCATCAGGCGATAGTGGTAAAGCCCGCAAAGCCCGTCCTCTCGCAGGAGGGGACAGTTCAGGGCCGGACGTTCCCCGACGGCCAGGGCCTTCTGCGCCCCAAGGCGATATGCATGCGCCCGCCGGCGAATCCGGGCCTGCTCCTCGGCGGACAACCGCCCCAGCCCCTCCCGCAGATAAGCCCACTCGATTTTGGTGTGGTGGAGAAAGTAGGAATCACAGCAGTTATCGGTGCAGCCCCGGCAGGAGAAGTCAAGCTGCCGGGCCACGATATCGTAGGCCGCCTCCATCCGCCGGTAAAGATCGGCCAGGGAGGCCGCCAGTTCCGGGGCCAGGGGGGGGAGCTCAATCTGATTCATCGGGCCACTTTAACCCAATTGCCGCCGTTGACCAAGGGGTAACCATCGACCAGCCACGCTTATGATCCGCTCCCGTCTCGCCCCCACCCCCAGCGGCTACCTGCATCTGGGTAATGCGCTCAATTTTCTGTTGACCTGGCTGCTGGTCCGTCGCCAGGGCGGGGTGCTGAGGCTGCGGATCGACGATGCCGACGCCTCCCGCAGCCGTCCGGAATTTGTCGCGGATATCTTCCGGCAACTGGAGTGGCTGGGGCTGACCTGGGACGAGGGCCCCTCCGGGCCCGACGACTTCGCCGCCCGCTACTCCCAGCTCCAGCGCCTGGAGCTTTACCGGTCCCTGCTGGCCCGACTCGCAGACTCGGGCCAGCTCTTTTTCTGTACCTGCTCCCGCCGCCAGATCAACCAGGCGACCCCCGACGGTCTCTATCCCGGAACCTGCCGGGGCCGCCGGGATCTGCCCGCCGCCCCCCACGCCATCCGGATTCAGGTGCCGCCGGAGTGGTCGGTCTCCCTGCCGCTGGCCGCCACTCCGCCCCACCCGGCGACCCCCATGGGAGACTTCATCCTCTGGCGGCGGGATGATCTGCCCGCTTATCAGCTGGCCAGCCTGGCCGATGACCTGGCGGACCGGATCAATCTGGTGGTTCGCGGCCGGGATCTGCTGGCCTCAAGCGCCGCCCAGCTCTTCCTGGCCAGCCGGCTGGGGGGAGATGGCCAGGACTTTTGGCGGGCCGCCTTCTGCCACCATCCCCTGATCGTCGCCCCCGGCGGCCGCAAGCTCTCCAAATCGGATCAGGATTTGAGTTTGGCCGCCATGCGGGAACACGGGGTCACCCCCGCCCGGATCTACCGGGAGGTCGCCGCTTTTCTGGGGCTTGATCCGGCCCCCATCGGCTCCCTGGAAGAGCTGCAGGCCGCCTTCAACGCCTCGCCGCCGGCGCTCAGTTGCGCAGGGCCTGCTCAAGAAGATCGGCCAGATCTTCAATCCCGTAAGGCTTAGGGGCCACGCCCTTGAAGCCGTAGCGGGCAAATTCAGCCAGAATCGGATCATTGGAATAGCCGCTGGAGGCCAGCACCCGGGCCCCGGGATCGAGCTGCAAC
The DNA here is from genome assembly GCA_011048585.1 of Desulfurivibrio alkaliphilus. Taxonomy (GTDB): domain Bacteria; phylum Desulfobacterota; class Desulfobulbia; order Desulfobulbales; family Desulfurivibrionaceae; genus Desulfurivibrio; species Desulfurivibrio alkaliphilus_A. The sequence goes on from DSDS01000063.1 coordinate 8,701, forward strand.
AGCCTCGCCACCGCCTCCTGCCCCCCCATACCGCCGGGAATGGTCAAGTCCATCAGGACCACGTCGTAGGGCCGCCCATCTTCCATGGCCTCCAGGTACATGGCCAGGGCCTCCTCTCCGTCACAACAGGGATCCACCTCATAGCCCAGAAAGGAGATCATCTGGCCGGCCACGTCACGGACCACCTC
>DSDS01000096.1 GCA_011048585.1 Desulfurivibrio alkaliphilus
GGCCCGGAAAGGCGCAGAGCCTCCTCCATCTTCTGGGCCACGGTATCGATGGCCTCAGCCCAGCTGATCCGCTGCCAGCTTCCGCTGCCCCGGGGCCCTCTCCGTTTCATGGGATACTTGAGCCGGTCGGGATCATACAGCAGATCGATGGCGGCCTGCCCCCGGGCACAGATCCGGGAACCGTTCAGGGGGTTGCCTTCAGTGCCCTCCAACTCCACCACCCTCCCCTCCCGCACCGTGGCGGTGACCAGGCAGCGGGCCGGGCACATCCCGCAAACCGTCGCCACCCGTCGCGGCCCAACTCCGGGAAACTGCCCCGACTCCGTGGCCTCGGCCCGGGCCACCAGACCGGCAAGGGGCAGGGCAGCAGCGGTCAGGCCGGCTGTTTTAAGGAACGAACGACGGCTGCAGCGATGATCATCAGGCATAACCGGACACCCCCAACTAGGTCATAAAACGTTGCCGCAGGCGCTCGCAGACATGATCCGGCACCAAGCCGCTGACATCACCGCCGTGGCGGGCCGCATCCTTGATGATGCTGGAGCTGATAAAGATCCAGCGGAAACCGGTCATCAGAAAAACCGTCTCCACCTCCCGTTCGATCCGCCGGTTCATCAGGGCCAGCTGAAACTCATAATCGAAATCGGAAACCGCCCGCAACCCCCGGATCAGGGCCATGGCCCCTCGCCGGTAAGCGTAATCCACCAGCAGACCGGAAACCTCGTCCACCTCCACCCTCTCCTCGTTGGGGCCGAAGCAGGCCCGGATCATCTCCTTACGTTCCTCCAGCTCAAAGAGAGGCTGTTTACCGGGGTTTTTGGCAATACCCACGATGATTTTATCAAACAGGGTCAAGCCCCGCTGGATGATATCGAGATGACCCATGGTGATGGGATCGAAGGTGCCGGGGTAGACCGCGATTCGGGCTCCGGTTTTTTCCCGCACCAGCGGTTCATAGCTGCTCATGGGCTCAGAGTTCCTCCGCTTGGTAAAAATGAAACAGCGCCTCGCCGTAGCGACGCGGTTCCTTGACCGTCCGCAGTTCCCCCTCCTCCGGCGGCAACTTTTCCTCGCTACCGGTCTCCAGAACCACCAGGGAACCGACCGCCAGCACCGCCCCCCGGGAAAACAGGGTGGCAAGCCCACGTAAAACACCGGCGGCCAGCCCCCGGCCATATGGAGGATCGGCCATGATCAGGCTGAATCCGCCGGGCGGAGCCAGATTGTCGAGGAATCTCAGGCTACCGCTGCAGTCACGGCGAACGGCGCGAGCCACGGGATCGGTGAAGCCGCAAAGCTTCAGGTTGCGGACCAACAGTTCGTAAACTCGGGGATCATGCTCCAGGAAGAGGGCCGAATCAGCGCCCCGGCTCAGGGCTTCCAGCCCCAGGGCGCCGGTGCCGGCAAAAAGATCGAGGAGCTTGGCCCCGGCCACCCGCTCCCAGATAATGTTAAACAGCCCCTCGCGGGCCCGATCTGAAGTGGGCCGGACCTGGTGGGCAAAACGGCGGCCCGGCGCCAGCAGCCGCCGCCCCCGGCAGGAACCGCCGATTATTCGCATCGACTACCAACACCGGCCGTGCGATCTCCACCAGACAGGGTGGCCGGTTGGCCAACCGCAACGGGCCTTGTTGCATGAAACAATATCACAGATAATCGCGCCCCAGGATCTCGGCAATCTGCACCGCGTTGAGCGCCGCCCCCTTCAGGATATTATCCGCCACCACCCAGAGATTGATCCCGTTGGCAATGGACTCATCCTCGCGAATCCGGCCCACCAGGGTTTCAAACTTGCCGGCACAGTCCAGCGCCAAGGGGTACTGGGCCAGGGTCGGCTCATCCACCAGTTTAACCCCCGGGGTCTTGCGCATCAGCTCCTTGACCTGGGCGGCGCTGATCTTCCTCTCGGTCTCGATATTGACCGCTTCCGAATGGCCGTAGAAGACCGGCACCCGCACGGTGGTGGCGGTGACCCCGATGGTGTCGTCCTCGAACATCTTGCGGGTTTCGTTGACCATCTTCATCTCTTCCTTGGTGTAGCCGTTATCCAGGAAGGAATCGATATGGGGCAGGCAGTTGAAGGCGATCTGGTGGGGATAAACCTCCCGGGGGATCGGCTTACCCTCCGCCCAGGCCCGCACCTGGGCCTCCAATTCTTCGATCGCCTTGGCGCCGGAACCGGAAACCGCCTGGTAGGTGGAGACCACGATCCGCTTGATCCTAACTGCGTCGTGGATCGGCTTCAAGGCCACCAGCATCTGGATGGTGGAGCAGTTGGGGTTGGCGATGATCCCCCGTTTTTTATACCGGGCAATGGCGTGGGGGTTGACCTCGGGGACCACCAGGGGAATCTCCGGGTCCATCCGGTAGGCGCTGGAGTTGTCCACCACCACCGCGCCGGCCGCGGCCGCCGCCGGGGCAAACTCCAGAGAACGGGCGGCCCCGGCGGAAAAGAGGGCGATATCGATTCCCGCAAAGGCGTCCTTGTCCAGCAGCTGGACCGCGATCTCCCGGCCCTTGAAGGTCAGCTTCCTGCCCACCGACCGGGGGGAGGCCAGCAGCCGCAACTCGCCCAAGGGGAAGTTGCGCCGTTCCAAAACATCGAGCATCGCTGTGCCCACCGCTCCGGTGGCTCCGGCCACCGCCACATTGAATGTTCTTGCCTGATTCATTTTGCTTCCATGCCCCTTTTGCTCTCTTTTTTCAAGTATTCCAGGCGATTTAAACCTGTAAGGTAGGCCTTGGCGGCGGCGGTGATAATATCGGGGTCGGCCCCCTGGCCCACCACCACCTTGCCGTTATCTTCAATCCGTACCATCACTTCCCCCTGGGCGTCGGTCCCGCCGGTGATCGAACTGACCGAGAAATAGAGGAGTTTGCTGGTGGTGCCGGTGAGCTGGACGATGGCCCGGAAGGTGGCATCGATGGGGCCGATCCCCAGCGAAGCGGTCTCCTTCTCCTCCCCATTGACCAACAGCTTCACCGCCGCGGTGGGCAGGGAGCGGCTGCCGCTCATGGCGCTGAGGTGGAGCAGCTTAAACGATTCCGGCACCCGCAGCACCTCATCCATGATGATCGCTTCCAAATCCTCCTCGAACATCTCCTTCTTGAGATCGGCCACCACCTTGAAGCGGGCAAAGACCCGGTTGAGCTCATCTTCGCTCAGGCTGCTGTAGCCCATCTCAGCCACCTTATCCCGCAGGGCGTGACGGCCGGAGTGCTTGCCCAGCACGATATTGCTGGTGGAGATCCCCACATCCTTGGGGCTGATGATCTCGTAGGTGCTGCGCTCCTTGAGTACCCCATCCTGGTGGATGCCCGACTCATGGAGAAAGGCGTTGGCTCCGACAATAGCCTTGTTGGGCTGCACCGGCATGCCGGTGATGGTGCTGACCAGCCGGCTGGTGGGATAGATATGCTCGGTGACGATGTCGGTATGCAGCCTGGCCCGCTCGGCCCGGGTGCGCAGGATCATCACCACCTCTTCCATGGCGGTGTTGCCGGCCCGCTCCCCCAGCCCGTTGACGGTACACTCCACCTGGCGGGCCCCGTTGTTGATCGCCGCCAGTGAGTTGGCCACCGCCAGCCCCAGGTCGTTGTGGCAGTGAACACTCAAGACCACCTTGTCGATACTGGGAATATGCTCCATTAGATAGCGGATCTGGGCCCCATACTCATCGGGCAGGGCGTAACCGGTGGTGTCGGGAAAGTTGAGGGTGGTGGCCCCGGCCTGGATTACCGCCTCGAACACCCGGCAGACGAAATCAAGGTCGCTGCGGGAGGCATCTTCAGCGGAAAACTCGACGTTACGGGTATATTTGGCGGCGTGGGCCACCATGGCGGTGGCCTTCTCCAGCACCTGCTCGGGAGTGAGCCGCAGCTTATGCCGCATATGGATCGGGGAGGTGGCCAGGAAGGTGTGGATCCGGGGGTTTTCCCCGTTCTTGATGGCCTCCCAGGCGGTATCGATATCCTTGACGTTGCAGCGGCACAGGGCGGCGATCTGGGCGCCCCGGATATGGTCGGCGATATTTTTCACGCACTCGAAATCGCCGGGGGAGGCGGCGGGAAAACCGGCCTCGATCACGTCCACCCGCAATTTGACCAGCTGCTGGGCCAGACGGAATTTCTCATGGATATTCATGGTGGCGCCCGGGGACTGCTCCCCGTCGCGCAGTGTGGTATCGAAGATAAAAATTTTCTCGGACATTTTGCTTGCTCCCATCCATTTGCCCGGACACGCCATCCGGGCCGCGTCCGTGATCTCTTTATTTTTCCTGCTGGGTCCGGTTATCGGTGACCGGGGAGATATCTACCTCCACCTTTGGCTCCGGCTCCGGGCCGGCCGGCTCCGACGGAGCGGAACCATCCTGGGCAGTCTGTTCCGGCTCCGATGCAACAACCTTTTTCGCCGGAGCCAACAATCGGTAGGCCGCCGCCAGCGGCCCGGACAGCACGTAGATCAAGGCCAGCAGGAAAAGGGTGACCCTGGGCTCGGTGGCCAGGACCATGATCAGCACCACCAGGCCTACCATCATTTGGAAAACCTTTTTGCGCTGGGTTTCCGGGTGTTTGAAGCTCTGGTAGGTGATTGAGCTGACCATCAGGTAGGAGAGCGGATAGACCGCCACCATCACCATGATCTCCATCACCCTGCCACCGATCTCAAAAAAGTGGCAGAAGAGATAGGAGGTGGCAATCATCCCACCGGCAGCCGGGCAGGGCAGTCCGGTGAAGTTTTTGCTCCCATCGCCGGGGGACTGGGAGTTGAAACGGGCCAGGCGCAAGGCGGTGGCGGCCACGTAGAGGAAGGCGGCCAGCCAACCATAGCGGCCGTAAGAAAAAAGCACCCACTGGTAAGCCAGGATGGCCGGCGCCACCCCAAAGGACACCAGGTCGCAAAGGGAATCGTACTCCTCCCCGAAACGACTGGCGGTACCGGTGAGCCGGGCCACTCGCCCATCCAGGCCATCAAACACCCCGGCGATGATGATCGCCACCGCGGCATGGAAAAACTGGTGGTTGATCGCCGCCACAATGGCGTAAAAACCGCTGAACAGGCTGACGGTGGTCAGAATGCTGGGCAGCATGTTGATCTGGCCCTTGCCGGGAAGTGTCCCTTTCGGTCCAAAATATCGTCTGCGTCTGCTACTCATTGGCGACCGCGCCGACCTCCTCTACCATGGGTTCACTATTAAGGAGCAGCGGGGTCAAACCCGGCGTAACGATCTGCCGGCGCTTTACCGCCCCGCTGATTCTCACCTTGAATATCCCAACTACACTACTAAATTTCCCGCTAAATCGAAACGGGAAAAGTAATTGTAACAGGGGCGGCCGTCAATGGTCGGCGGCAACGGCATTAAAAGCGCTTGCACCCAACCAAATGTGCCGGAATAATAAGTTTCGTTCCACCGTGGGCTTTTCCGCCGCGAAACCACACAACCAGGCATTTTCCCTGCCGCAACCGATATCCGGTCACGATGCAGACCCCTTTTCCTGTCCATCGGCAACGTTTCCCCTGGCGCGGCGGCAACCACTTTCAGTTGCTGGTGGATGGCGAAAATTTCTTTCCGGCCATGCTGGCCTCCATCCGGGGAGCCCGCCATTATGTGCTGCTGGAGATGTATCTGTTCGAGTCGGGGGCCGTAGCCGATGAATTTATTTCCGCCCTGACCGCCGCCGCCACCAACCGAGTCGGGGTATATCTGCTGGCCGATGACTTCGGAGCCCAGAAGTTGAACCAGGCCGACCGCCGCTTACTGCTGGCCGCCGGAGTGCGTCTGGCCTTCTACAACCCCTTGCGTTGCGGCAAATTGCGCCGCAACCTGTGGCGCGACCACCGCAAGCTGCTGGTGGTGGACAACCAGGTGGCCTACACCGGCGGCGCCGGAATCACCGACGAATTCGCCCCCGGCCACCCCCTGCCCTGGCATGACCTGATGCTGGCGGTGCGCGGCCCCTGTGTCGGCGACTGGCACACCGCCTTTGCCCAGCTCTGGAATCACACCAAGGGCGGCAAAGTTAGCCCGCTGCCCCTGAAACCGACCGTAAGCCCGCCGAGGCCCGATCAGAAACTGGGGTCAGGCCAGGCCGCCGGAAAGGGGCGGGTTACCCTCAACAACCCCATCCGCATGGAGATCAAGCGCTCCCTCCTCAAGCAGCTTCGCGCCGCCGAGAAGCGGATCTGGATTGCCAGCGCCTACTTCATCCCCTCCTGGAAAATCCGCCGCCGCCTCTACCAAGCCGCTCGCCGGGGCTGCGACGTGCGCCTGCTGCTGCCGGGGCCGCACACCGATCACCCCAGCGTGCGCCATGCCGGACACCGCTATTACCGCAAGCTGCTGGCCGCCGGGGTTCGGATCTTCGAACACCAACCCCGCTTCCTCCACGCCAAACTGCTGCTCTGCGACAACTGGGCCTCCATCGGCTCCAGCAACATCGATCGCTGGAATTTCCGCTGGAATCTGGAGGCCAATCAGGAGAGTGCCGATCGGCATCTAAACGACCAGCTGGTCGCCCTGTTTGAGCGGGATTTCGACCAGAGCCAGGAAATTTTCAGCAACCAATGGCAACATCGCCCCTGGTACTGCCGCCTGCAGGAACGATTCTGGGGGCGGATCGAACTGTGGCTGGAGCAGTTCAGTCAGGGCAAACCCTAACCGTGACGATTGCGGCCATCGGGGTGGGATGCTATAATCCGACGAGGGTTGGCAAAACTTTAAGGCAGTACCACCTAGTGGGGGGGGACCAGGATGCCGGGCAAACCGTTTATTTTTCTACTGATCTGGTGCTGGCTGGGAACCGGGATCGCCCTGGCTGACGGCCCCCTCACCCTCTGGATCCACCCCTACCTGCCGGCCACCGAACTGACCAGCCGCTTTCTTCCCCTCACCCAATACCTCAGCCGGGAACTGGACCGCCCGGTGGAAGTTCGGGTCCAGCGCAGCTATCAGGCTCACCTGGAGATGACGGGCCGTGATCTCGCCGATATCGCCTACCTGGGACCGGCAATTTATGTTAATCTCACCAGGCAGTACGGACCCAAACCGCTGCTGGCCAAGCTGGAGATTGAGGGCACGGCCCATTTCCACGGCATGATCATAGCCAGGACCGATGCCCCCATCCAGACCCTGTCCGATCTCAGGGGCAAAAGTTTCGCCTTCGGAGACCTCAATTCCACCATGAGCCATGTGGTCCCCCGGGCCATGCTCAAGGCCGCCGGCGTGGACCTCCATGACCTGGCCCACCACGATTTCCTGGGCTCTCACCACGATGTCGCCCTGGCGGTGCTGGGGGGCTACTTCGACGCCGGGGCCGTCAAGCAGGAGGTGTACGCCATCTACCAGCCCCGGGGTCTGAAGATCGTGGCCCAAACCCCGGAAATTCCCAACCACCTCTTCCTGACCCGGAAGGATCTGTCCCCGGAACTGGTGACCCGGCTGCGCCAAGCCCTGCTGGCCATCAACCAGTTGCCCGACAAAGATGCACTGCTGACCACCCTGGAGGACTCAGCCACCGGCCTGTTGCCGGTGGCTGACGCGGATTACGATGATCTCCGCCGGGTCATCACGGAAGCGGTCCCATGAGTCCGGACCTGCCGACCGCTCCCCGCTTTTCCTACAGCCGAGTAATCATCGCCTTGGTGGCGCTGATGCTGGCCAGCCTGACCCTGATCGACCTGATGGTCCTGAAGCAGCAGCGCCAGAACCTGCTCAGGAATATCAAGGTCCAGGCCGCGGTGGAACTGGAGCAGGCCGCGACCTTTATGACCGAACCCCTGCTTCGCTACCGTTTTGCCGACATCGAGCAGTTTATCCACCAGTGGGGGATCAACAATATCGAGGTGGTGCATTTTGAAGCGATCACCCCCCAAGGCCATCTCCTGACCGAATTCAAACGCCCGGTCACCTCCCCCCATCGTTTGAGGCTGGAAAAAGCTATCGAGGTTTCCGGCCGCCATCTTCTGACCCTGCGGCTGGAAAAGGATTACGCCCATACCGTGGAGATCCTGGCCCAGCTCCGCAACCGGCTGCTGCTCGCCTCCCTCTTCATCTCCGCCGCCCTGGGGATCAGCCTGTGGTTCATCTTCCGCCTGTTGGCCATCAGACCCCTGGAACAGGAGATCACCCGGCGGCGGGCGGCGGAGGCGGAGTTGGCCGAACTAAACCGTACGCTGGAGGAAAGGGTCCGGGCCCGGACCCGGGAGATCGCCAAGCTGCTCGACCTGGAGATCTACCTGCGCGAAATCATGGGCACCGTCTCCGACATCAACGGTCTGCTGCTGACCTCTCCCGACTTGGAAATTTTGTTAAACCAGGCCTGCGCCAGGTTTGTTCGCCACGGCCAGTACCGATTCTGCTGGTTGGGCCTGCTAGACCGAGGGGCAATCGGCACCGTTTATCACTCCGGGACGCGGAACCCTTCTTCCGCCGCCCAAGCACCCCTGTCCACCCCACCCTACGACCTGAACGACCGGCGCTCCCCCTTCCATCTCCATCCGGCGGCCCGCTGTGGCCGGGAAAACAAAATTGTCATTGAAAAGAGCTCCCGCTATCCCCGGGAGTTGCCCCCCTGGCAGGATTCACGGGTTATCACCGACTTTCAGCAGGTGATCGCCCTGCCCCTGCGCCCGGAGAGCGGCCAACCTCCCCTGGGAGTGCTGGCGGTTTACACCTGGCGCCCCGAAGGGTTTGAGCCCGAAGAGATCGCCATGCTGGAAGAGCTGTCCGGGGATCTGGGCTTTGCCATCGCCTCCTTCCGCCGCCGGGAGGAGTTAAACCGCCTCACCGCCGAACGTAACGCCAACTACGAGGAGACCATCCTCACCTTTGTCAAAATGATCGAGCAACGGGACACCTACACCGCCGGCCAC
>DSDS01000192.1 GCA_011048585.1 Desulfurivibrio alkaliphilus
ATATAGACATCGGGAATGATATAGACCGGATCCTCTTCGGAATAGATTCGACCGGGGCGGGGATTGAGGCCGGTGATGATCGCCACCGCTGCCGCCGCATCCTCGGGAGTGCGGCCGGTGGCCCTGGCGATTCCGGCGTAGTTGCGGGTTTCCAGAAGATGGAGATGGCTGCGGACGATGCGGGCGGCCAGGGAATCGCCCAGCCCCAGGCGTTCCAGCTGTAGCAGCAGGCACTGGCGCAGATCAACGGCTCCGACCCCGGCCGGGTCCATCTCCCGGATCAGGGCCAGCATCCGGGCGGCGGTGGCCGGAGCGCAGCCGGTCTGGGCCTCGATTTCGGCCTGGTCGGTGATGAGAAAGCCGTTGCCATCAAGGTTGCCGATGATGAACTCCCCGACCTTACGCTCCTCTTCGCTGATTCGGGAGAGATTGAGCTGCCAGGTGAGGTGGGTTTGGAGGCTGGGCCGGGTACTGAGGATATCCAGCCGGGAGGGCAGATCTTCGTGGTCCCGACCGGTGCCTGAGGCGTAGCCGCCATCCCCCTGTTCGCCGGCATACTCGTTGATATAGTTACCCCAGTCGATCTCGCCCAGGGCGGAGGTCGACTCCATCTCCACCTCGGCGGTGCGCTCCGGCTCCGCCGGGGAGAACTCCTCGCCCGGCTCCGTCCCCGCGGGGCTCTCCAGCTGACCGGGGCCGGTCTCGGCCCCGGCTCCATCCTCCAGCGACAATCCTTCCTCCAGCACCGGGTTGATCTCCAGTTCCTGCTGGATGGTGTCCACCAGTTCCAGCCGGGAAAGCTGCAGCAGCTTGATCGCCTGCTGCAACTGGGGGGTCATCACCAGTTGCTGGCTTAATTTCAGGTTTTGGCGAAGTTCTAGGGCCATAGTGGTTAAAGGGTAAAATTTTCTCCCAGATACAGAGAGCGCGCTGCCGGGCACCGGACAATATCGTCCGGCGAGCCGCTGGTCAAGATTTTACCGTGATTAACGATATAGGCTCGGTCACAAACCTGGAGAGTTTCCCGGACGTTGTGGTCGGAGATCAGCACTCCCAGGCCCCTGGTTTTCAGTTCGCGGATAATGTGCTGCAGGTCGGCCACCGACAGGGGGTCGATGCCGGCAAAGGGTTCGTCGAGCAGGACGAAGCGGGGTTGCATGGCTAAAGCCCGCATGATCTCCACCCGCCGCCGCTCCCCCCCCGAAAGGGAGTGGGCCGGGTTGCCGGCCAGATAGCCCAGCTTCAACTCCTCCAGCAGGGCCTCGATCCGCCGGCGAATCTCCTTGCGGCTCAGTCCCAGCGGCTCCAGGACGATGCGGATATTCTCCTCGACGCTGAGCTTGCGGAACACCGAGGATTCCTGGGGCAGGTAGGCCAGCCCCTTGCGGGCCCGGCGGTGGATGGGCAGGTGGGTGATATCTTCGCCGTCGAGCAGAATCCGCCCCAGATCGGGGTGGATGAAGCCGGCGATGCTGTAAAAAGTGGTGGTTTTACCGGCTCCGTTGGGGCCCAGCAAACCCACCACGGCCCCGGTTTCCACCGAGAGGCTGATGCCGTCCACCACCCGCCTTTTTTGGTACTGTTTGACGATCTGGTCGGTGGCCAGTTGCATGGGAGATGGGGTCATGTTCTACTCGTTGGCCGGGTTCTCGGGCGCGGAGTCCGGCCTGGAGGGGGCGGCTTCCGCGCCGGCGCCGTTTTCCCGGGGGGGGTCGTCGGAGTAGAAAAAGGCCCGAACCCGTTCGCCGGGCCGGTCGCTGCGTTCGACAATGCTTCTTCCCTCCTCCAGATAGATGGTGACCGATTCGCCGGTGACCAGGTTGCTGCCCTGCCAGATTCGGGCATCTCCGGTGAGACGCACCTTGCGCTCCCCTTCGAAGTAGTCCAGCCGCCCGCCGGTGCCGACCCACTCCGGGGTCTCGACCTTGACGTTGCCGACGGCAAAGAGTTTCTGCAGGTGCCGCTCGTCGCCTGCCGGCAGTTGCGCCCGCTCTTCCGAGCCGAGATAGTGTAACGTCATGTCGTCGGCATGGATCACCAGATCACCTTTGCGGGCCACCACCTGGCCGGAGAAGAGTACGGCGTTTTCTCCCCCCACCGATTCCATCCGGTCCGATTCGATCTGGACGGCGACTCCCTGCTCGCTCCGGGCGGTGGCGCCCGGCAGCAGGGTCAGGCCCAGGATCAGAAGAAAAACATAACGGGTCAAGATTGTGGTCGCTCCGTGCGGATTGATTACAGGGTCGAGCTTTACCCTTGCGCCTCGACCATAAAACTTAGTACTCTATAACATTGCGCTTCTGCCGGGAAGAGAAGATTTTTCCGCTCACCGACACTTAATCCTAATGCTTTATACCATAAAGACCGGTTATGAAAAACAGCATCGACAAAGCCAAAACCCTGATTGAGGCCCTGCCTTACATTCGCACCTTTTATAACAAGACGGTGGTGATCAAGTACGGGGGGCACGCCATGGTGGACGAGGAGCTGAAGCGGAGCTTCGCCCTCGATATCATTCTGATGAAATATATCGGGATCAATCCGGTGGTGGTGCATGGCGGTGGGCCCCAGATCAACCGCTTTCTCGAAAAGATGCAGATCAAGCCCAGCTATGTCCAGGGGATGCGGATCACCGACGGCGAAACCATGGATGTGGTGGAGATGGTCCTTGTGGGCAAGGTCAACAAGGAGATCGTCAGCCTGATCAACTATCACGGCGGCAAGGCGGTGGGGCTGTCGGGCCGCGACGGCGACCTGGTCCGGGCGGAAAAGATGCAGATCATGAAGGAGCAGGTGGAGGACGCGCCCCCGGAGCTGATCGATCTCGGCCGGGTGGGCCGGGTGACCGAGGTCAATCCCGGGGTGCTTGAGACCCTGGAGGCCCGGGGCTTTATCCCGGTAATCGCTCCGGTGGGGGTGGGGGAGGATGGCCGGGCCTACAACATCAACGCCGACCTGGTGGCCGGGGCGGTGGCCGCCCGCCTGCGGGCCGCCAAATTGATGCTCCTCACCGATGTGGAGGGGGTTTTGGACCAGAATGGCAGCCTGATCTCCTCCCTGGCCGCCGCCGAGATCGAGGATCAGATTAAAAGCGGGGTGGTCAAGGGCGGGATGATTCCCAAGGTGCGCTGTTGCCGGGAGGCGGTGGCCGGCGGGGTGGGCAAGGCCCATATTATCGACGGGCGCAAGGAGCATGCCATCCTGCTGGAGATGTTCACCCAGAGCGGGGTGGGCACCGAGATTACCGGTTAACCGGAGTGAAAAAAGCCATGACCAGCGCGAATGATCAGTGGGTGACCCGGGGCGAGCGGGTTTTGATGCAGACCTACGGGCGGCTGCCCGTTACCATGGTTCGGGGAGCCGGCTGCAAGCTCTACGATGCCGAGGGGCGGGAGTATCTTGATTTCGTGGCCGGAATCGCGGTCTGTAATCTGGGGCATTGTCACCCCCAGGTTACGGCGGCGGTGCGCGAGCAGGTGGAGAAGCTGGTTCACGTTTCCAACCTCTATCACACCCAGCCCCAGATCGAGCTGGCCGAGCTGCTGGTGAACAACTCCTTTGCCGATCGGGTTTTTTTCTGCAACTCAGGAGCCGAGGCCAACGAGGCGGCGATCAAGCTGGCCCGCAAGGCCAGCCCCGAGGGCAAATATGAGATAATTTCCCTGGCCGGTTCCTTCCACGGCCGGACCCTGGCCACGGTGGCGGCCACCGGCCAGGCCAAGTTTCACCAGGGCTTCGAGCCGCTGCCCAGCGGTTTTGTTCACGCCCCCTTCGGTGATATCGAGGCCCTGCGCGGCCTGATCGGCCCGGCCACCTGCGCGGTGCTTTGCGAACCGCTGCAGGGGGAGGGTGGGGTCAGGCCCCTCTCCCCGACCTATTTGCGGGCCATCCGGGAGCTGTGCGATCAGCACGGTCTGCTGCTGCTCTTCGATGAGGTTCAGGTGGGGATGGGGCGCACCGGTACCCTGCTGGCCCATGAGCAGTTGGGGGTGACCCCCGACATCATGACCCTGGCCAAGGGGTTGGGCAACGGTCTGCCCATCGGGGCGATGCTGGCCGGAGAGCGGGTGGCGGCGGCCTTTACCCCCGGTAGTCATGCCTCGACTTTTGGAGGCAATCCAGTGGCTTGCGCGGCGGCGCTGGCCACCCTGCGAGTCCTGCTGGCCCCGGGTTTTCTGGCCGCAGTGGCGGCCAAGGGGGAGTACCTGGCGACCCGGTTGCAAGAGCTGGCGCGGCAATATCCCCAGCGGGCGGTGGAGGTCAGGGGGATGGGTTTGATCCAGGGTCTGGTTCTGAGCGAGGGCATCCGGGAGCAAGGATTGGCCATGGTGCGGCGGCTCTTTGCGCAGGGCCTGCTCCTCAATTTTGCCGGCAACACCGCCCTGCGTTTCATTCCACCCCTGGTGGTCAGCCACGAGGAGATCGACCGGGCGGTGGCCATGGTGGCCGCCGTTTTGCGGGAGTAGCTTTGGGCTGCTCTCATCCCGGCCGTCTCCCAAAAAACCCCTTTACAAAAGGGGTTGATCTTTTGTAAGAATTTAAATTCGGCTCTGGCGCCGACAGGGATGCCGGGGAAATTTATTCAATCCACACAGAACACGGAAAAGGCATGGCGCGACATCTGCTGGCCTTGAGCGATTTCAGCGGCGACGAGCTGGCGGCGCTGATCGACCGGGCAACAAAAATGAAACGGGAAAGCCGGGCCGGAGTCCGGCATCGGGATCTGGCGGGCCGCACCATCGCTCTGGTTTTCGAGAAACCTTCCACCCGGACCAGGGTCTCATTCGAGGCGGCGATGTACGGCCTGGGGGGGCAGGTGATCTACCTCTCCTCCCGCGATACCCAACTGGCCCGCAATGAACCCCTCAAGGACATGGCCCGGGTGATGGCCCGCTACGTGGATGGCCTGGTGATCCGGACCTTCGGCCAGGAGATTGTCGACGAGCTGGCCCGCTACTCGCAGGTGCCGGTGATCAACGCCCTGACCGACCTCCACCACCCCTGCCAGATCCTCAGCGACCTGATGACGGTGATTGAGAGCAAGGGGCGGCTGGAGGAACTGAAGATCGCCTGGGTAGGGGATGGCAACAACATGGCCAACTCCTGGATCCAGGCCGCTTCCCGGCTCGGTTTTGCCCTGACCCTGGCCTGTCCGGAGGGGTATGATCCCGATCCGGCGATTTTGGCGGCGGCCCGCAGCGAGGCCGAGCAACCGATCACCGTGGTTCGTGATCCCGTCGAGGCGGTGGCCGATGTCGACGTGATCAACACCGATGTCTGGGCCAGCATGGGGCAGGAGGATGAACAGCTCCACCGGTTGCAGGTTTTCCGTCCCTATCAGGTCAACGAACAGTTGCTGGCCGAGGCCGCCCCCGATGCCATCGTACTCCACTGCCTGCCGGCCCACCGGGAGGAGGAGATCAGCGAGGCGGTGCTGGAGGGTCCCCGCTCGGTGGTCTGGGACCAGGCCGAAAACAAGATGCATATCCATAAAGCGATTTTAGCCGCCTTTCTGGGTGGCGAGTCGCAATAACATCTTTAGATTACAGGAAAATTCAAGATGATGCCCAAAGTTAGCAAGATCGTGCTGGCCTATTCCGGCGGCCTGGATACTTCGGTTATCCTGCGCTGGCTGAAGGAAACCTGTCAGTGCCCGGTGGTCGCCTATGCCGCCGACATCGGCCAGGAGGAGGATTGGGATCAGGTACGGGCCAAGGGGTTGGCCACCGGGGCCGAGAAGGTGATCATCTCCGATCTTAAGGAGGAGTTTGTCCGCGATTATGTTTTTCCCGCCTTTCGGGCCAACGCCATCTACGAGGGATCCTATCTGCTGGGCACCTCCCTGGCCCGGCCGGTGATCGCCAAGGAGCAGGTGCGGATCGCCCGGGCCGAAGGGGCCGACTCGGTCAGCCACGGGGCCACCGGCAAGGGCAACGATCAGGTGCGTTTTGAGCTGAGCTACATGGCCCTGGACCCCAGCCTGACCATCATCGCCCCTTGGCGGATCTGGGATCTCAACTCCCGCACCAAGCTGATGGCCTATGCCGAAAAACACCGGATTCCGGTACCGGTGACCAAGGAGAAACCTTATAGTTCCGATGAAAACCTGCTCCATATCAGCTTTGAGGGCGGCATCCTGGAGGATCCCTGGAACGAGCCCGAGGAGGGGATGTTCAAGCTTACGGTGGCTCCGGAAAAGGCCCCTGATCGCCCCACCTATATCGAGCTGGAGTTTGCGGGGGGTAATCCGGTGGCCATCGACGGTGAAAGATTGAGCCCGGCGGCCATGCTGGCCAGGCTCAATCAACTGGGGGGGGGCAACGGGATCGGCCGGCTGGACATGGTGGAGAACCGCTTTGTCGGCATGAAGTCCCGCGGGGTCTATGAAACCCCCGGGGGCACCATCCTGCGGGCCGCCCACCGCGACCTGGAGACCATCACCCTGGATCGGGAGGTGATGAAGATCCGTGACTCCCTGATCCCCCGTTACGCTGAACTGATCTACAACGGCTTCTGGTTCTCCCCCGAGATGAAGCTGCTGCAGGCCACCATGGATCAGGCCCAGGCCACGGTCAACGGGGTGGTCCGGCTCAAGCTTTATAAAGGTAACTGCGTTCCGGTGGGCCGCAAGTCCGGCGATTCCCTCTACCAGGAGAGCTTCGCCACCTTTGAGGAGGACAGCGTCTACCGCCAGGCCGATGCCGAAGGGTTCATCCGGCTCAATGGTTTGCGCCTCAAAATGCAGGCCCTGCGGGAGGCCGCCCGTGGCTGAAAAGCAGGAGGGTAAAATGTGGGGCGGGCGGTTTGCCGAAAAAACCGCCGCCTCGGTGGAGGCCTTTACCGCTTCAATCCACTTCGACTGCCGCCTTTATCGCCACGATATCGCCGGCAGTCGGGCCCATGCCGCCATGCTGGCCCGCCAGGGCCTGATCAGCGAGGCGGAGCGCGACCAGATCATCGCCGGGCTCAACGAGATCGAGGGGGAGATCGAGCGGGGCGAGTTTATCTTCCGGCCCGAGTTGGAAGATATCCATATGAATATCGAAAAGGCTCTGGCCCAGCGGATCGGTCCGGCCGGGGAGAAGCTGCACACCGCCCGCAGCCGCAACGATCAGGTGGCTCTCGATCTGCGCCTCTATCTCCGGGAGGAGTGCCGCCGTTTGATCGGACTGCTGGGCGGGTTGCAGGCGGCTTTTGTCGCCCTGGCCCGGCGCTACCGTCATACGGTGATGCCCGGCTACACCCATCTGCAGCGGGCCCAGCCGGTGTTGGTGGCCCATCACCTGCTGGCCTATCACGAGATGTTTGGCCGCGATAAGCAGCGCCTGCATGATTGCCTTAAACGGATCAACGTTATGCCCCTGGGGGCGGCGGCCCTGGCCGGGACCGGCCTGCCCATCGACCGGGAGTTCGTGGCCCGGGAGCTGGGTTTTCCCGAGGTTTCCGCCAACAGCATGGACAGCGTCGCCGACCGGGATTTCGCGGTGGAGTTTGTCGCCGCCGCCGCCCTGATTCAGGTTCACTTAAGCCGGTTGGCCGAGGAGCTGGTGCTCTGGACCAGCGAGGAGTTCTCCTTCGTCACCCTGCCCGATGCCTTCTGCACCGGCAGTTCGATCATGCCCCAGAAGAAAAATCCCGATATCCCCGAGCTGGTCCGGGGCAAGAGCGGCCGGGTGATCGGCCACCTGATGGCCTTGCTCACCCTGCTCAAGGGGTTGCCCATGACCTATAACCGCGATCTCCAGGAGGACAAGGAGCCGGTTTTCGATACGGTGGATACGGTGGGGTCATCCTTGGCCCTGATGGCCGAACTGCTGGCCGGAATGCGTTTCAACGAGGAGCGATTGGCCGCCGGCCTGGGGCGGGGCTGCATGACCGCCACCGACCTGGCCGACTACCTGGTCAGGAAGCAGATCCCCTTCCGCCAGGCCCATGCCATTGTCGGCCGGGCGGTGGCCTACGCCTTGGAGCAGGGGCGCGATATCGCCGAGTTAACCTTGGCCGAACTGCAAGGTTTTGCCCAATGTATCGAGGAGGATGTTTTTGCGGTGCTCTCCATCGAGGGCTCGGTCAACAGCCGCAACTCCCTGGGCGGTACCGGGGGAGCCCGGGTGGAGGAGGCGCTGGCCCGGGCCGAGAGGGAGATTTGACCCCCGGGATCAAGCAGAGGAGAGGGCGGGGCGCCTGGTGGTGGTTGCTCCTCCTTGGTTTGCTGCTGGTGGCGGGGTGCGGCAAGAAGACCGATCCCCTGCCGCCGACCGAGGCGCGGCCGGCCGCCATCAAGGATCTGGCCTATCGGCAGACCGAGCAGGGGGTGGAGCTCTCCTGGTCGGTCCCCACCCGGAGCGAAACGGGTGGCAGCCTCAACTATCGAATCAAGAAATTTGAGCTTTACCGGGCGGAGTGGGCACCCGAGGAGTATCGGGCCGGTGAGGTCCCGGCCTTTGGTCCGCCCCGAGTCATCGCCAATCTGGCCTCCGACCGGGGTCGGATGCTTTTTGTCGACCAGGAGCTGCGTTCCGGCCGGCGCTACGTTTACCAGGTTAGAAGCCGGGCGGGCTGGCTGCTGCGCAGCGCCCCCTCCAACCAGGTCTCTTTTGTCTGGCTGGCCGCGCCGCCTCCATCCGGCACCCCTGGTGCCGGGGCGGGAGGGGAGTAGGCTGCTCCGGGACGGGGCAACGGCCAGGGAAGCTGGTCACCACCCGCTGTTCGTCCTGTTGTAATCGTTCAGCAGCACCGCATCTTCGGGCGATCAGCCAGGCTTACGTACACGGGGTACGCGGCGCTTGGCCGCTTGCCCGAACCTGCGGCACTGCTGAACGATTACAGCCCGTTAAATC
>DSDS01000041.1 GCA_011048585.1 Desulfurivibrio alkaliphilus
AACCATCGCCATCTCCCTGTTTCAGAGGTTCCAGTCCCGCAACCCCAACGCCTTCGAGAATCGGGTGTTGGCCGCGCTGCGCCGTGAATTTGGCGGCCATGCCGTGGTTGAGGCCCAAAAATAAGCGCAAGAGATGGTTATGGATAACGCCACCATTCGGGGGCAAAGGAGCGGCGATCGCGGGGCCTGCGCCCTGCTAGGCGGAAACGACCTGCCCTCTTGCTCCATTGTTATCTTCGGAGCCTCCGGCGATCTTACCGCCCGCAAGCTGATCCCGGCCCTGCTGAATCTTTTCCGGCACCAGTGCCTGCCCCCCCGCTTCAATATCGTGGGATGCGGACGCAGCCCCATGGATCACGATGCCTTTCGCCGCAGCCTGGCGGAGTTTAACCAGCAGAGCCAATCCGACGGCGATCCGGCCGATTGGCAAAAATTCGCCCCCCGGATCTTTTATCAGGAGCTGCGCTACGATCAGCCGGCGGATTACCTCGCCCTGGCCGAACTGCTGGCCCGCCTGGACCAAGAGCATGGGGTGGCCCCCAACCGGGTCTTTTACCTGGCGGTGCCCCCCTCGCTCTATCCCCTGATCGGGGCGCGCATCGGCGAGGCTGGACTGGCGGCCTCCCCGGCCGCCGAAAATTCCAACCAGGGAGCCTGGTCGCGAATCGTGGTGGAAAAACCCTTCGGTCACGACCTTGCTTCGGCAGTTGAGTTGGACCGGGTCCTGCACAACAGTTTCGCCGAACGGCAGATCTTCCGGATTGACCACTATCTGGCCAAGGAAACGGTGCAGAACATTTTGATGCTGCGCTTTGCCAACGCCATCTTCGAACCGCTCTGGAACCGAAGTTATATCGATTACGTGGGGATTCTCAGCGGAGAAAAGCTGGGGGTTGAACACCGGGCCGGTTTTTATGAATCGGCCGGAGTGCTGCGGGATATGTTCCAAAACCATATGATGCAGCTACTGGCCCTGACCGCCATGGAGCCACCCTCCCGCTTTGAGGCCACCCAGGTGCAGGATGAGAAGGTCAAGGTGTTTCGGGCCCTTAAACCGCTGGACAGCACCGACCTGGCCGCCAGTTTAATCCTGGGTCAGTACGGTCCGGGGTCGGTGGCCGGCCGGGAGGTGGCAGGCTACCGTCAGGAGCGGGGGGTGGCCGCCGATTCCACCACCCCGACCTTTGCCGCCATGAAACTGCTGATCGACAATTGGCGCTGGCGGGGGGTGCCCTTCTACCTGATCTCCGGCAAACGGATGCCGGCCAAGGAGACCCGGATCGTCATCCAGTTCAAGGAGGTGCCCCACTCCATGTTCCGCCGGGAAACAGCGGACACCATCCTGGCCAACCGCCTGGTGCTGGGGATCCACCCCGAAGAAAAGATCTCGCTGAGCTTTCAGACCAAAAGCCCCCACAGCAAGGAGTGTCTGCAGCCGGTGACCATGAACTTCAACTACGAACGCCGCCGAAACAACCGACCGGGGTTCGATGCCTATGAAATGGTACTGCTGGATTGCATTCAGGGTGACCATATGCTCTTCTGGCGGCAGGACGGGGTTGAGCTCTCCTGGGCCTTTCTCGATCCAATCCTGCGGATCTGCGAGGAGTGCGCGGTGGCCGAGAAGCTGCTGCAATTCTACCCGGCCGGAACTCCCGGACCGGAGGCCGCCCATCCCTGGATCAAAATGTTGAGTGACCCAGAGTAACAACCACCTGAAAACATGGAGAGACCAAAGATGATCGATCTGCATACCCACTGCCTTTTCAGTGACGGCGAGCTGGTGCCGGCGGAACATCTGCGGCGGGTGGAGATCCTGGGCTACCAGGCCATCGCCATCACCGACCACGCCGACCACTCCAACCTGGATTTCATTATTCCCCGAATTGCCGCCGCCGCGGCCAAGCTGAACCCCCACTCCCGGACCCGACTGCTGGCCGGCATTGAGCTGACCCATGTGCCGCCGGAGCTGTTTGCCGAGCTGACCGGCAGGGCCCGTCAGCTGGGAGCGGAGATTGTGGTGGGCCATGGCGAGACCGTGATGGAGCCGGTGAAACCCGGAACCAACCGGGCGGCCATCCTGGCCGGAGTCGATATCCTGGCCCATCCCGGCCTGCTCTGCCTGGAAGATGCCCAATTGGCGGCCCAAAAAGGGGTTTTCCTCGAACTCTCCGGGCGCAAGGGCCACAGTCTGACCAACGGTCACGTGGCCGCTTTGGCCCGCCAGGTGGGAGCCCGGCTGGTGATCAACGCCGACGCCCACGGCCCCGGAGATTTCCTGACGGCGAAGATGGCCGAAATCGTCGGCCTGGGCGCGGGGTTGTCGGGCACGGAATATAAACAGGTGCGGGCCAACATGGAAGAACTGGTCAAACGGGCCACCCCTGCCTGACCATGCTTTTCAGGAATCCGCCGCCGTTGCCGGCTGCCCCCGACCAGACCGCAAGTTCGCCGCTGGGGCGGCTCCTGCTGCTGATCATTCTCTTAAGCGCCCTACTAGCCCCGAAGGGCGAGGCCGCCGACACCCTGATCTATTTTGGCCAGGGCGGCCAGCAGACGGTGAGCGGCTCCCTGCACGTTCTGGAAAATGGCTCCGGTCTCTACCTGATCGATGTGGGAAGTTTTGTGGGCGGTGATGGCCCCAACCACCCCTGGCCGGAGGAGATTCCGGTGGCCAGGATCCGGGCTCTGTTCATCACCCATATCCACGCCGACCATATCGGCCGACTGCCGCTGCTGCTCCACCAGGGCTACCGGGGACCGATCTACCTTAGCCGGGTCAGTTACGAACTGGCCCGCGTCACCCTGCCCGCCAATCTCCACCTGATCGACCTGGGGCCGGAGCGCTTTTACTATTCGCGGAACAATGCCGGTCGGAAACGAATCCCGGTTTACCTGGAAGGCTACGATTTCGCTGAACGGACGGTTAAACCGGAAAACCGGGTTTATTTTACAGGCCACCGTCATCGCCTGGCAACGCAGGGCTACTACCTGGCCCGTCCCCAGCGGCAAAAACTTGAAACCGAACTGCTGGCCCGCCTGGATGAGCAGGCCATAATCAGCGATCCCGACCAGCCCTTCAGGGTCGATGAGTTCAAGGTGCGCTTTCTCACCACTCCCCACATGGCGGGCAGTGTGATGGTGGAGTTGCAATTCCGGGGCTTGCGGATCCTGTTCGCGGGAGACACCGGGGCCAACGGCTCCCCCTTGCTGCCGGACAACCCCGGCTTCCCCGAACCGATCGATCTGCTTTTTCTGGAGGGAACCTATGGCCGGGACCGGGAATTTGACCTGGCGGCGGCCCGGACGAATTTTCGCCGGGAGCTGGCGGCCCGGCTGGCTGAGGGTTATCGGGTGGTAATTCCGGCCTTTGCCCTGGACCGGAGCCAACAGATAATCCAGGAGATCGGCCGGGCGGTGGCCGACGGAGAGTTGCCGCCGGACCAGGTGATCAGGGTATGCAGTCCCACGGCCCGGGAGTTGTTGCACCGCTACGCCGATTTTGTCGGCCGCGAAGAATTTGCCCCCTATTTCAGGCCCGAGGTCAGCAAGAGCCAGTTTTTACCCCCGGGCTACCTCCCCGACTGTAGCAGCAACGACCCCGACAACCCCCTGGGCCTGCAACATGGCGAGATCGGCGTTATGACCTCCGGCATGGCCGATTACGCCAGCGCCCGCCAGGCTCTGCTCGACTACCTGGAGGACCCCAAGACCCTATTCTATTTTGTAAGCTACCAGTCCCCGGCCAGCCTCGGCGGCCGCTTGACCGCCGGCCCCAAGCCGCCCGCGGAGCTGCGCATCGGTGCGTACCGGCGGCAAGTTAAGGCTAAAATCCTGCAAACATCAGGTTTTAGCGGTCACGCTTCACCCCGGGAGATGATCGAAATCTTCACCGCCGCCCGACCCCGGCGGATCTACCTGGTCCACCTCGACCCACGTAACGCCACCTCCCTGACAAGTCGTTACCAGCGAGCGTTCCAGGCGGAGATCATCATTCCCCGACGAAACGAACGCCATCAACTCCACCCTTAATTGGTTGCTTTTCCAAACGACTGCTGTAAAGTGGAGGAGTAAACAGAGGGATAGCGGATCCCCCTGCAACCCGGGCAGGTTACCTTTTCAATAACCGCAAATGATTCTAAACCAGATCTTAGACAACATCGACTGGGGCTTGGTGATTATCGACCGGGAATTCAAGGTTCGATACTGGAATCGCTGGATGGCGCTGCACAGCGGCATCCCCTCGCAAGAGATAAGAGGATCGTCGATCCTCGACTTTTACCCCCACTTCCAGAACAAAAAATTTATCCGGAACTTTAAGGCGGTGGTTACCTTCGGCAACCACTACTTCTTTCCCCAGAAGCTCTACGGCTACATGTTTCCCTTCAGGCCCGATGGTAACTTTGTTTCGGAAATAAACTACATGCAGCAAAGTTGCACCATGGGGCCCCTGCGCGATGAAAAAAAGGTTATTCAGTATGTCTATATCTCGGTAAAGGATGTAACCGAGGCCTATATTTATGAAACCAACCTCGCCTCCGCGCTTCTCACCCTGCTCGAAAAGTATGTGGACAAGTCGGAGATGCCGGCGTCTGAGGCCCAGTCAATCCTGGAAGAGTTGCTGCCGGTTTCCGGGCAGGAGATCCTTGCCAAACACGCCAAGCCGCAAAAGGACAAGGACACCCACGCGCTCATCGGTGATCAGCTTGTGGAAATTCTCTCGGAAATCGCGACCAGTAACCGTTGAAGGAACCAACTGAAGGAGAACCGTCATGCCCAAAAAATTGCTGATTGTCGACGATTCGCCAGTATCGCGCGCGATAATCAAGAAATGCCTGCCCAAGGATCACCCCTTTGAACTGTTCGAGGCGGGTGATGGTAAAGAGGGGCTGGAGAAATTTAAGGAGATCAGGCCGGACGGGACCCTGTTGGATTTGACCATGCCGGTGATGGACGGTTTTGAGGCCCTGGAGGAGATGAAAAAAGTGGACAGCAACGCGGTGATCATTGTGCTCACCGCCGACATCCAGCAAAAAGCATACGAAAAAGTGATGGCCTTGGGGGCCGGCATGGTTATCCCCAAGCCGCCGTCGGCGGAGGCGCTGGCCGACGGCTTATCCAAGATGGGCCTATTATAGCTGACAAGGGACACTATGAAGAATTCAGAAGTTGACACCATCTTCTCGAAAGAGGACGCGGCCATCCTGGAGGAGGTGATGAATATCGCCTTCGGCAAGGCCTCTTCCGACCTTGCCAGGGTGATTGATATCCAGATCATGCTGAATGCCCCGCAGGTGGAAATTCTTAAGACTGAAGAACTGATGCGGTGGATCAAGCAGGACACCGAATCGTATAAGACCCTGAGCATGATTGAACAAAATTTCTGGGGCAAATATGCCGGAACCGCGATTCTGGCCTTTCCCTCGGCGGCCAGCAAGAAACTGATCAGTCTTTTCGAGGATGAAGACGAGCCCTTTGAGGCTGACAACCCCCTGCTGGAGAGGGAGACCCTGCTGGAGGTGGGCAACATTCTCATCGGCGCCTGCGTCAGCAAAGTGGCGGAGTTGCTTGATGATGACCAGGTTTCCTTCTCCCCGCCCCGCCTTATTCCCCAGGTGGTCGTCGACAACCTTTCCGGGGCCAACATCTCCCCCAAATTTGATGACCCCGACAAGATGGCAATTCTGATGAAAACGATCTTTCACCTTCAGGAAAAGGATGTGAAGGGCTTTCTCTTCATGATCGCCAGCGATGATTCCATGAAATGGCTTAAGACCGCCCTGCAGAACTTTATGGCAAAGTTCTAGAACCCAGAGGGAAACTTGAACTGTTAAGGATTAAAAAATGGGCCATGCACAGATTGTCCGCCACGATTTCCGGGTCCCGGTTTCCAGCTCCGATGCCATCAAGCTTAAGGTTGACGGCAAGGAATACGAAGTTATCAACCTCAGCAACCACGGGATCGGCTTTCGCTTCAGCACGCTGGCGCTTTTTAAAACCGGCAGCACGGTTGAGGAGATTGAGCTTACCATCGGTGGCCAGCAGTTGCGGCTTGCGGGAAGAGTTATCCACGTGTCACGCCTGGGGGAGGATTATCTGTGCGGGATCGACTTGCTAAATCTGACTGAAACCAGCAGAAGGAGCCTGGAGAGTTCCGTCAGCCGGATCCGGACCCGATTATTCAAGGAGGAGTGAAACCGTCCCGCCTCCACCAAAAGAGCCACTAATTTTAAAGAGATAACAGGCAAAAAAGATGGACCCCCGGAAAAAAGAAGACATTCTGCTTGAACTGCTCACCGGCGAGACTTCGGATTCAACCCCCGAACTCGACGATTTGACCCAGTTTCTCACCCAACCGCCGAAGCCCGCCCCCCAGAAAACCCGGCGGCGGCAAGGGAGCCGGCCGGAAGTCGGTAAAAAGAGGAGAGCGACCCACTATCTGTCCCAGGCAACCTTTCAGCGCATGGAGACTCTGTTGCCGGAAATACGTCGCATTTTGCCCGTCGACGCCCAAAAGCGCCTCTCCAGATCAAGCCTGGTGGACTCCGCCATGCAGATGCTGCTACAGGATTTTGCCCAAAAAGGAGAGCGGAGCCTTCTGGTTCGCTGGTTTCTAAGTGGACCTCGCGATATGGCGTAAAAAGAGGATGCAGACCCCGGGGGAAATTGTCCCCCGGCACCATTATTCGATGAACGAGGAGGCGATGTCGAGATGCTCCTGATCTGCCCGCACTGCAAGCAACAATACAATATCGACGAGGGGAAAATCCCCCCCAGCGTCAAAACGGTTAAGTGCAAGAACTGCGGGCAGCAATTCCCCCTGCAACCGGCGGGAGGTATCGCCGCCCCGAAAACCCCGCCCAAACAGCCGGTTCGTCGGATCGGCGTCTGCATCAGCAAGGGTGGGGTGGGCAAAACCACAACCTCGGTCAACCTGGCAGCCGGGCTCGCCTTCGCGGGCTTTAAGGTTCTGCTGGTGGATACCGATACCCAAGGGCAGGACAGCTTCGTTCTGGGGGTAAAGCCCAAAGGTGGACTGACCGAGTTGATCACCGAGGAACTCAAGCCGGAAGAGGCCATCTTCAAAGCCCGGGAAAGACTGTGGCTGTTGGCGGGCGGAAAATCCCTAGCCGGCCTGAAACGACTGATCGACCGCAAGGATTTCGGCGGCGAACGCACCCTGGCCGAGGCCCTGGAACCGTTGGAGAACCAATACGATTACGTTATTGTTGACACCTCGCCCGGTTGGGACCCTCTGACCGTCAACGTCCTCTTCTACGTCAATGAGATCATCACTCCGGTATCCCTGGAGATCATGACCCTGCAGGGCCTGGTGGAATTCCTCAAAAGCTTGTCCGCCATCCAGAAGCACCGCAAGGAGGTGGCCCTCAAATATATTCTCCCCACCTTCCATGACCAACGCGTCAAAAAATGTACCAATATTCTAGAAAAGATCGAGCAGCTTTACGGTCATATGCTTTGCAAGCCGATCCGCCATAACGTTCACCTCTCCGAATCACCGTCGGTGGGCCAAACCATTTTTGAGTTTGCCCCCGGCTCCACCGGGGCCGAAGATTATCGCGAACTGGTACGTAAAGTAGCCGATAACGACAAACTGTTCCGCTAGAAAGGATCGGCAATGGCCAGAAATATAATGATTGTTGATGGTTCCGTGCCCAGGAGGAGGGTCATCGCCAGTATGATTATGGCCAACCTCAGTGACGCGGAGGTAACGGAAGCCAAAAACGCCTATGAGGCCTGGGAACTGCTGCAAAGAGCGCAATTCAACCTGATCCTCTTTTTCTGGGAGCCGTCCGCCGAAGCCTGGCTCAACTTTTTCTTGCGCCTTAAGAAGCACCCCACCTCCAACCGGGCCGGGGCCATCCTGCTGACCACCGATACCGGCTTCCCGTACGTCAAGGAGGCACTCAGGGCCGGGGTGGCCGACACCCTGACCATCCCCTGCGGCAAACTGGAGCTCACCAACGCCGTCAACCGGGTGTGCAATCCGGTGGCCTTCCATCAGAGTCCCCGCCACAGCCTGCCGGGGACCACAGCCCTGCTCCAGCAGGGGAGCAGGAGCTACCACGCCCGGGTGATCAACGTCAGCCTGGGCGGCCTGCTCTGTGAGTTCGATTATATTGAAGATTTTTCCGTAACCACCCCGGCCACCATCAACATCACCTTCCAGCATCAAGAGAAACAACTGACCGCCAACGGACTCTACTCCATTCCGATCCGCTTCTACGTTCTCGACAACAACGCCAACTACTCCCCCAACCGGGTTAGGATAGCCTACCGCTTTGCCAAATTACCCATGGCAGTGCAGGATCTCTTCGAACAGCTATTTCAGTTCGCCACGGAACAGGAACGTCTGCTGCTGAGATAAAGCTCCCCGATCGGCATAAAAAAAAGCCCCCGCAAACGATGCAATCGTTTACGGGGGCTTAGCTGAAAAAGATTCGGCGGCGACCTACTCTCCCACCAAGTTACCCTGGCAGTACCATCGGCGCAGAGGGGCTTAACTTCCGTGTTCGGAATGGGAACGGGTGTGACCCCCTCGCTATGGCCACCGAA
>DSDS01000140.1 GCA_011048585.1 Desulfurivibrio alkaliphilus
CCATCCGGGAAGTATGACCGAGGTGCTTGTGATGAAAATGGACTCGGTAGTGCCAACACGATTTTTGCGCCTTGTATTTTGCTGTTTTAGCGGTATTGTCAAAAAACAACTGTAGAAGATGAGCCTGTACGAATGGAAACCTCTGGCCGAGGAGTTCCACGGCGGTGAAAACGGAATGCTGATTAATGGCAAGGCCAGGGAACGAATTAAACCACCACCAAATGAGGATTACCATGCTGAGCAAGAAAATGGAGAAGGCGCTTAATGAGCAGATCAATGCCGAGTTTTACTCATCCTACCTCTACCTGGCCATGAGCGCCCATTTTGAGACGGGAGGTCTGCCCGGTTGCGCCCGCTGGATGCAGGCCCAGGCCCAAGAGGAGTGGTTCCACGGCATGAAAATTTACGGCTTTGTCCACGAACGGGGCGGCCGGGTTGGCCTGAAGGCGATCGCCGCCCCGCCGGCCGACTGGGCGTCGACCGTGGAGGTCTTCGAGCAGGTGCGGGAGCACGAGCGCAAGGTGACCGGCCTGATCAACAGCCTGCTCTCGCTGGCGCTTAAGGAGAATGACCATGCCACCAGCATCTTTCTTCAGTGGTTTGTCTCCGAACAGGTGGAGGAGGAGGCTTCGGTGGACGCGGTCCTCAGTAAGCTCAAACTGATCGGCAAGGAGAACAGCAGCCTTTTTGCCCTGGATGGTGAGCTGGGCCAGCGGGTTTTCACGCCGCCACCCGCCAAGTAAGGGATTTGGTGAAGCGCTCAGCCCGCCTCGCTGGTCAGCAGCTCACGCCAGCCGGTAATCCTGACGCCGCTGCGGAGATATTCGCCCTCGCCGCCGAAAACCAGGCGCGGCTCCACCGAGGAGCCGGAAATGGCCTGCCATTTTTTCAGGGTGTTGCACATGTCGGCGGCCACGGTTTGGCCGGACTTGATCTCCACCGGGTGGAGAATCCCCGCCTCATCCAGCAGGAGATCGACCTCGTTACCCGTGCTGTCGCGCCAGAAATAGAGATTGGGCGGCTCTCCCCGGTTGAGGCGGGCATGCAGATACTCGGCAACAACCATGGTTTCGAACAGGGCCGGCCGGGCCGGATGGGTGGCAAGCTGCTCCGGGGTCTGGATGCCGAGCAGGAAGGCGGCCAGGCCGGGATCATGGAAATAGAGCTTGGGGGTCTTGACCAGCCGTTTGCCGAAATTGGCAAAATGGGGCGTGAGGCGAAAAACGATATAGCTTGCCTCCAGGATGCTCAGCCAGGCGGTGGCGGTGCTCTGGGCTATGCCGCAGTCGGTGGCCAGGGAAGAGAGGTTGAGCAGTTGCCCGGTCCGGGCGGCGCAGAGGCGGAGGAAACGCTGAAAGGTGACCAGATCACGCACCGAGGTCAAGTCGCGCACATCTCGCTCAAGGTAGGTGGCCACATAGCTGGCAAACCAGTCTCCCGGCCCGACCTCGGTGCTGTATAGGGCCGGGTAGCCGCCGGTAAAAAGCCAGCGATCAAGCTCGTCCGGCAGCAGTTCGGCTGCCCGCAGCTCCCGCCCGGACAACGGCAGAAGCTGGGCGATACCGGCCCGTCCCGCCAGACTCTGGCCGACCTGGCGGCTTAAGGCGAAATTCTGGGAGCCGGTCAGAATATAGCGGCCCGGAGTCCGCTGCTCATCGACGATCCCCTGGAGATAGGAGAGCAGTTCCGCCGCCCTTTGCACTTCATCAAAAATAGCGCCATCGGGATAGCGGGCCAAAAAACCGCGCGGGTCTTCACCGGCAAACAGGCGGAGATCGGGATTCTCCAGAGAGAGATAGGGTTTGTCGGGGAAAGTGGCTCGGACCAGAGTGGTCTTGCCCGATTGACGGGGACCGGTGAGCACCAGCACCGGAAACCCCCGGGCCAGGCGTTGCAGAGTCGTGGTCATCAACCTGGGAATCATAGCGCCTCCTGAGCAACGGCTTCACTTTCTTGCAATTTAATTTTTTAATCGTGAATTTGCAAGAAAGAGTTGCGGGCGGCTATTTTCCCGGGAGTTACAGCAACCGGCGGGCGAGGGTGGCCAGGAGGGTGGGGATGGCTTGGTCGGTGTCGATGGCCAGCAGTTGTTCGGGGGCCAACTCTGCGGGGGGCTGGAATTTCTCCTTTTGCCGCAGGTAGATCTCCCAGCGGCCGTCGGAAACCGCTTGCGGGTCCCGGGCCCGCAGCTTAAGGCGCTCCTTCTTGACCTGATCGGCGCAGTCGCAAAAGATAAAACGGCACTCCACCCCCAGCCGCCGGGCCAGCTCCAGCACCAGGCGGCGCTCCTGGCGATCGAGATAAGAGGCATCGAGAACCACGCTGCGGCCCTGCTCCAGCTCGGCGGCGGCCCGTTCCAGCAGGGTGTCGTAGGTTTTACGGGTGAACTCGGGGGTGTAGATCCCCTGGTCAGCCCCCTCCTTACGACTAGCGGTGGAGGCCAGGCCGGCCAGCTCCTTGCGGACCACGTCGGAGTTGTAGTGGGCGATGCCCAGGCGGGCGGCCCAGGCCGCCGCCAGGGTGCTTTTGCCGGTAGCGATCAGGCCGCCGAACACGTAAAGCCGGGGCCGCTCAACTCCGGGCATAACGGGCGGCCAGTTGGAAGTAACGGGCGGCCAGCGCCAGGGATCTCTCCTTGGTGGCGGCATCTACCTCCGGGGCGTGGGCGGTAAAGAGCCCGATCTTGCCCCGGACGTAGGCCCGGTAACAGGTGTAGAAGCGGAGCATGGTCAACAGCTCGGGGTCGGCGGAGCGGCGGGCGAACTCTTCCACCAGATAGGCGGAGAGATCCTCCCGACCGTGGAGATCGAGGTCCATGGCCAGAAAGGCGATATCGGAGGCGATATCGCAACAGCGGAAGCGCTGGTTGAACTCGATGCAGTCAAAGATATAGACCTGCTGCTGGCCAAAGCAGATATTGGCCGAGTAAAGATCGCCATGGCCTTCCCGAATCCGGCCAGCCCGCTGCCGGGCGGCAAAAAGCTCTTCCTGTTGCAAGAACTCCCGGGCGTAGGCGCTGATCTGCTCAAACTGTTCCCGGCTTAAGGCCGAGCAGCCGACAAAGCCCTCGGTCTGCTCGAAATTCTCCAGCACATTGACCGCCACCGCCTCGGCGGCCCCCAGGGCGGTGACCTCCGGGCCACCGTCCGCCTGCTGGTAGAAGGGAACCAGCTTGGCGATGATCTGCTCCAGATGTTTTACCTCCACCCGACCCTGCTCCAGCAGGCCGCTCATCATCCCCGCCTCCGGCATCCGGACCATCTTGATCAGATACTCCACCGGCTCCCCGGCTCCATTGAGGCTGAATCGGCCGGCCCCATCCCGGTTCAGGCTCAAAGTCTCCAGATAGATCTCCGGGCAGAGCCGCCGGTTGAGCCGCAGCTCCTCGGCGCAGAAGTGGCGACGCCGCTCCAGGGTCGAAAAGTCGAGAAAACCGAAATTAACCGGTTTTTTCAGCTTATAGACAAAATCCCCGGCCAGCAGAACGTAGGAGATATGGGTCTGGAGCAGCTCCACTTTGGCTACAGGATGGGGATAAACCGCCGGGTTTAGCAAAAAACTTACTGTCTCGGGCAACTGCCCTTGCAAATCAGCACTCATCAATCTACTCCTTCCAGTCGGGGCGCAGGCCCAGTTCGGTCAGTTGTTTGCGGGAGACCGGAGAGGGGGCCTCGGTGAGCGGACAGGTCGCCTTCTGGGTCTTGGGGAAGGCGATCACGTCGCGGATCGAATCGCGGCCGGCCAGGATCATCAGCAGGCGATCCAGGCCGAAGGCCATGCCGCCGTGGGGCGGCGCTCCCAGCTCCAGGGCCTGAACCAGGAAGTCGAACTTGTCCTTGATCTCCTCGGAGGTGATCCCCAAAGCAGCAAAGACCGTCTCCTGCAGATCCTTGCGGTGGATCCGGATGGAGCCGCCGCCGATCTCGGTGCCGTTGAGCACCAAGTCGTAGGCCCGGCTGCGGACCTTGCCCGGCTCGCTCGCCAACAGGGGTAGATCCTCCTCCCGGGGGGCGGTGAAGGGGTGGTGGACCGCCACATGGCGCTTGGCCTCGTGGTCATACTCCAGCAGGGGAAAATCGGTGACCCAGACGAAGGAGAACTCCTCCTTGCTGACCAGCTTCTCGCGGCGGGCCAGCTCCAGGCGCAGCTCGGAGAGGGCCTGGTGGACCACCCCCGGCTGGTCGGCCACGAAGAAGAGCAGATCATCAACCTCGGCCCCCATGGCCGCCACCATGGCGGCCTGCTCCTCGGGGGTGAAGAACTTGGCGATGGGGGATTGCCACTGGCCGTCGGGCTTGATCTTGACCCAGGCCAGCCCCTTGGCCCCGAACTGACCGGCATAGGCGGTGAGGTCATCGAGATCCTTGCGGGAGTAGTGGGCGCACCCCTTGGCGTTGATGCTCTTGATCATCCCGCCCTGCTCGACGATATTGCGAAACACCTGCAAGCCGCAGTTCTTGACGATCTCGGTCAGCTCCACCAGCTCCAGGCCGAAACGCAGATCGGGCCGATCGGTGCCGAAACGCTCCATCGCCTCGGCGTAGGTGATCCGGGGGAAGGGGGGGGCCAGATCCATTCCCCGGGCAGCCTTGAACACCGAACAGATCATCCCTTCGGCAATCTGGTAAATATCCTCCTCGTCGATAAAGGAGAGCTCGAAATCGACTTGGGTGAACTCGGGCTGGCGGTCGGCCCGGAGATCCTCGTCGCGAAAACAGCGGACGATCTGGTAGTAGCGATCCATCCCCGCCACCATCAGCAACTGTTTGAAAAGCTGGGGAGACTGGGGCAGGGCGAAAAAGCGGCCCTGGTTGACCCGGCTGGGGACCAGGTAGTCGCGGGCTCCCTCCGGGGTGGAGCGGGTAAGCACCGGGGTCTCGATCTCGAGGAAATCCTCGTCGTTGAGGAAACCTCGGACCGCCTGGGCCACTTGGTGGCGCAACACCAGATTGGCCGCCATGGTCGGCCGACGCAGGTCGAGGTAGCGATATTTGAGCCGCAGGGTATCGGCCACCTCCACCTCCTCGTCCAAGGGAAAGGGCGGGGTCTGACTCTGGTTCAGGATCCGCAGTTCGCTGACCATCACCTCGATCTCGCCGGTGGCCAGTTTGGGATTGGTCATCCCCTCGGGGCGGGCCGCCACCAGCCCCTTGATCGCCAGCACCCATTCGCCCCGCAACCCGTGGGCCTTGGCATGGACCTGGGGGTTGATCTCGGGGTTGAACACCACCTGGGTGATCCCCCGACGGTCCCGCAGATCGATGAAGATCACCCCGCCATGATCCCGGCGGCGCAGCACCCAGCCCATCAGGGTGACCTCCTCGCCGATATTACTCTTGTTGAGGATATTGCAGTGATGAGTGCGCTTGAGGGTGCCCATGGATTCCATGGAGAAGACTCCTTTTTATATTGAGATCAACAGATTAGAGAACAGAAACCGTTTCAGTTGGTTCCAGCCAGGGCTGAAAGCAGCTCAACCGGGTCATCGCCTAGGGGCACGTTTGTTTCGCTCTTGTCGGTCATGTCCCGCAGCACCGCCCGGCCCTGGTTAAGTTCATCCTCGCCCAGGATCAAAACCCGGCGGGCGCCCAGACGATCGGCCTGCTTCATCTGACTTTTGAGACCCCGGCCCCGCAGATCCATCACCGCCCGCACGCCCCGGCGGCGGCACTGATGAAGCAGGTTGAAACCATAGGCGGCGGCGGGTTCGCCCAGGCAGGCGAAGAACAGATCGGGACCGATGGGGGTGATCTTTTGCCGCTCCCGAATCAGCAGCACCAGCCGTTCCATCCCCATGGCAAAACCGATCCCGGGCAGATCCTGGCCGCCAAGTTGCTTGATCAGCCCATCGTAGCGCCCCCCGGCCCCCACCGCGCTCTGGGCCCCCAAGGCATCGGTGAGCAATTCGAAGGTGGTGCGGTTGTAGTAATCAAGACCCCGAACCATAAAGGGGTTCAGGCGGTAGGGGATCGCCAGGGCGTCAAGATCATGCCGCACCGCCTCCAGGTGCTGCCGGCAAGGCCCGCAAAGGGCGTCGAGAATTGAGGGCGCGTCGGCGTTGATCCGGCGGCAGTTGGCGCTCTTGCAGTCAAGCACCCGCAAAGGATTGCTACTTGCGCGCCGTTTGCAATCATCGCACAACTGCTCCCGGCGGGCCTGGAGAAAATCGACCAGCCGCCGGCGGTAGTCGGGCCGGCACTCGGGACAGCCCAGGGAGTTGAGTTCCAGGCTGACCGTCAACTCCAGCTCGACGGCCAGCAGCCAGGCCATGGCGATCACCTCGGCATCCAGCCGGGGATGATCCACCCCCAGGGCTTCGACACTGAGCTGGTGAAACTGGCGCAACCGCCCCTTCTGCGGCCGTTCATGGCGGAACATCGGGCCTATGGTGAAAAGCCGGCTCAAGGGCCGGCGCAGATGGAGGGCGTGTTCAATAAAGGCGCGGAGCACCGGGGCGGTCCCCTCGGGCCGCATGGTCAGCGATTCGCCATTGCGATCAGTAAAGGTGTACATCTCTTTTTCGACGATATCGGTGGCCTCGCCGATGGAGCGGGCAAAAAGTTCCGTCTTCTCCAGGATCGGCACCTTGATCTCCTCGAAGCCGAAGCGCTGGAAAATATCCCGGGCCTTCTCTTCAACCCGCTGCCAGATCACCACCTCATCGGGCAAAATATCCTTAAAGCCTTTCAGGGCCTGCATAGAAAAATATGTCCTTTTGCGAAGTAAAAGGGAGGGGGCCGCAAACGGCCTCAGTTAGCTCAAAAGGTTGGATTTCTAGCGCAATAACCGGAAAAAGTCAAGCATCCCGTGGGCCCGTGGGGTGGTTGCCCCAACCAGGAGGCCAACCCCTCAGGAGCTCAGGCCCAGGGCTTCATGAACGGTTTTGATGCAGCGATCCATGATAACCGTCAGCCCGGCGGCCTCGGCCAGGGCGGCGGCCTCCTGATTGACAATCCCCTCCTGCAACCAGACCGTTGCCGCCCCCGTCCTGATCGCCTCCCGCACCACCGGCAACACCTGCTCGGAGCGACGGAAGATCACCACAATGTCCACCGGCCGACCAATGGAGGTCAGATCGGGGTAGCAGGGCTGAGAGAGAATTTCACCCTGACCGGGATTGACCGGGATCACTTTGAACCCCCGGGCCAGCAGATAGCGAGCCACCACATTGCTGGGGCGCTCACTTTTGGGGGAGAGGCCCACCACGGCGATTACCGGCAGAGCCCCGGTGCGGGGATCGGGGCTTAAAATCCGGCGGCTCAGCTGAAAATCGGGTAGCAGCATGCGGCTTACCTGTTGCGCTGGTTAACGCTTTTTTGTATCTCTTAACGAAAGCTGGAAGATGCGGCCAGAATATCCGCGTCGCCGCCGGGACGCAACAGTTTCAACCGTGGAGGAGATGCTACGTGTGCCAGATGACGGTTTTGCTGGAGAAAGATGGACAGGAAGAGCTGGTGGCGGAGCAGGCCTCGCTGCTGGAGGCCGTGGAAAACGGCGTCAGAATCGACACCCTGTTTGAAGCGCCGCGGGTGGTCGAGGGGGTGCTGGTGGCCCGCATCGACTTTCTGGCCGGCAAGGTTATTCTCAGGGGGAAACCATGACGGAAAAAAAGGTAGTGGAGAAACTGCGGGTCTTGCTGCCCCACTGGATTGAACACAACCAGGGCCATGCCGCCGAGTTTCGTAAATGGAGCGCCGCCGCCCGCGCCGAAGACTGCAAGGAGCCGGCCACGCTGATCGACCGGGCCGCGGAACTGCTGGAAGAGGTGGACCGCCTGCTCTCGGAGGCGCTGACCCGGGCCGGCGGAGCCTCCCCGGGCAGCGGGGGGCAGCACCACCATCACCACGATTGATCCTCGGGCGGCCCGTTTGGGGGCCGCTCAACTGCGCAAGACCGTCAACTTTCAAACTTGCGCATGGTACTGACCAGTTGCCGCTGTTGGGCAAAAGCGATCTCGGCCCTGACCTGCAGCAGGTGGTAATCCTCGGGATCTTGGGCGATTTCCCGCGCCAGCGGCTCGGAGAGCCAGTGGGAATCTTCCACCAAGTTGAAAAAAGCGCTGTCGATCCCGAAGAAACCATCCAGCAGATGGGCGGCGGTGTGGGCCAGCTTGCTCTGATAGCTCTGTGGCAACTGGGCCAGATCATCCAAGGAACGGACGCCGGCCACCTTCAGTTCAGCCATTATTTCCCCCAAAACCCGGCGATTGGTCGCCACCCCCTCCTCCAGCCGGGCCTTAAACTCCGGGTGGTCTGCGGAGCAGGACCCCTCCCGGTCCACCTCCACCCGGTCATAGCGCACCAGCCGGGTGCGGGCAAAAAAGCGTAAAACCACCTCGGCGGCCCGCTCCGGGTCCGGGGCCAGTACCAGCATCAGGTGAGCGTTCTCCAGCTTCATCTTCACCTCTCCTGAAAGGGGGGCAGACCGATGACCTCCATGAAGCTCGTCACGTGGTATTCGGCCTCCAAGGCGGAATTTTTAAAGGCGATCAGCGGCACCCCGGCGGCGGCGGTGTGGTCCCGATCCACCTGGGAGTCGCCG
>DSDS01000184.1 GCA_011048585.1 Desulfurivibrio alkaliphilus
ACTGCTCAACTGGATGGACTCCCGCAGCAACAGTACCGGCGACAACCTCGGCAATATCCTGGTGGAGATGGGGGCGCTGCCCCCCTCCGCCCTGGCCGACGGCCTGGTTCACCAAAGTCTGCCCGATCAGTTGCTGGCCAGCCTCAATGCCGACGACCTGCGGCTCCTGCTGCGGATCTCGGCCCTGATCCAGCATCTCAACAAGGGGCCATGGCTGCTGGCCAGCATCATGCAGTTGCTCAACCGCCTGCTGGACTGCGAAACCAGTTCCCTGATGCTGGCCGGTCCGGACACCGATGAGACTCTGGTCAGCCTGCCCACCGCTCCTGGAGCAGCCGGCAAGGAGGAGCGCCGGGTTCCCATGGATAAAGGTCTGGCCGGTTGGGTCTTCCGCAACGGCAAACCGGCCCTGGCGCCCAACATGCTGGAGGGCAAGAACGGGGGCGAAAACCACCGCCACGACCTCACCATCTCCCCTCGCTCCCTGTTGGCGGTGCCCCTGTTCATCAACGGAGCCTGCCTTGGGGTTCTGGAGGCGACCAACAAAAACTCCGGCCTCTTCACCCGGCAGGATCTGCAAAAGTTGACCATCCTGGCCAACATGCTGGCCGGGACCCTGGGGGCGATCATGTCGCAAGAATCCCCTCTCACCACGACTCCACCGGCCCCGAGCAACCGATGAAGAAAACCGCAACCGGCCCCAACTCACCCTCCCCGGTTAAGAATCAGCTCCTGGCAGCATTTTTTCCCCTGCTGCTGGGCCTCCTGGCGGTAACCGGCGTTGCCGGCGCCGGCGAAAAGAACCCCGAACTCCCGCCGGCCCAACCCACCCACGGCATCAGTATCGACGGCATTCTCAAATACCCCGAGGGGTTCAAGCATTTCACCTACGCCTCCCCGGCCGCCAAGCGCGGCGGCGAATTGGTGCTCCACGATCTGGGCGGATTCGACAAGATGAACCCCTTCACCCTCAAGGGGGCGGCCCCGGCCGGGCTGGACACCCTGGTATTCGAACCCCTGGCGGTGGCCAGCCTGGATGAACCCTTCGCCGCCTACGGCCTGATCGCCCAAGCCATCGAGCTGGCCGAGGATCGTCTCTCGGTCACCTTCACCCTCAATCCGGCGGCCCGGTTCTCCGACGGCAGCCCGGTGCGGGTGGAAGACGTCAAATTTTCGCTGGAGACCCTGAAAAGCAGCCAGGCCCATCCCTTCTACCAGCACTATCTCCAGGATATCAGCCGGGCCGAAATCCTGGATGAACGGCGGATCCGCTTCCACTTCACCCGGGTCAACCGGGAACTGCACCTGATCGCCGCCCAGATTCCGGTGCTGTCGGAACAGTTTTACCGCCGCCACCCCTTTGACGCCGAGGGGCTGACTCCGCCCACCGGCTCAGGACCATACCTGGTGGAACGGGTGGTGCCGGGACGGACCATAAC
Organism: Desulfurivibrio alkaliphilus; assembly: GCA_011048585.1. GTDB lineage: Bacteria > Desulfobacterota > Desulfobulbia > Desulfobulbales > Desulfurivibrionaceae > Desulfurivibrio > Desulfurivibrio alkaliphilus_A. The sequence goes on from DSDS01000184.1 coordinate 1,440, forward strand.
CTACCGACGCAACCCCGATTACTGGGCCCGGGATCTCAACGTCCGCCGGGGGATGTTCAACTTTGAAACCATCACCTTCAAGTATTTCAAGGATCAGATCGTCTCCCTGGAGGCCTTCAAGGCCGGGGAATTCGACTTCATGGCGATCAATATCGCCAAGCAATGGGCCCGGGACCTGGATGGAGCCCGCTTCGAACGGGGTGAGCTGGTCAAGAGGGAGGTGCCCCACCACAACAACGCCGGTATGCAGGGGTTTGTGATCAACACCCGCCGCCCGATTTTCCAGGATCGCCGGGTCCGCCAGGCCCTGAACCTGGCCTTTGATTTCGAGTGGACCAACCGCACCATGTTCTACGACCAGTACACCCCCTGCGACTCCTACTTCAGCAACTCCTATCTGGCGGCCCGCGAATTGCCCGCCGGACTGGAGCTGGAGTACCTGGAAAAATTCCGGCAGCAGCTGCCGGCCGAGGTTTTCACCACCCCGCTCACCCCGGTGAGTACCGACCCGCCCCACAGCCTGCGCGGTAATCTCTTGCGGGCCGTGGAACTGCTGGCCGAGGCCGGCTGGAGGGTGGAGAACGGGGTGCTGCGCAACCGGCAAGGGGAGGTTTTCAGTTTTGAGATCCTGCTCGATTCTCCATCCTTTGAGCGGGTGATGGCCCCCTATGTCAAAAACCTGCAACGGCTGGGGATGCGGGTAACCTACCGCCAGATCGATGCCGCCCTCTACATGCGACGCCTCAACAGCTTCGATTTCGACATGGTGGTGACGGTGTTCGGCCAATCGCAATCGCCGGGCAACGAACAGCGCAATTACTGGCACTCCACCGCCGCCGACCGGCCCGGCAGCCGCAACCTGGCCGGGATCAAAGACCCGGTGGTGGACCGGCTGGTGGATAAGGTTATCTACGCCGAAACCCAGGAGGAGTTGGTCGCCGCCAGCCGGGCCCTTGACCGAACCCTGTGGTACGGCTACTATGTAGTACCCAACTGGTACCTGGACAGTTGGCGGCTGACCTATCGCGACACCTTCGCCTGGCCGGAGACCCTGCCCCTGTACTACCGGCCTTTTCAGCTGTTGATGACCTGGTGGGTGAAATAGATGGCCGCCTATATTCTCCGTCGCATTCTGCTGATGATTCCCACCCTTTTTGGGGTGATGCTGGTGACCTTTGTCGTCACCCAGTTCGTGCCCGGCGGCCCGGTGGAGCGGATGCTGGCCCAGATCGAGGGCCACGGCGGAGTCGGCGAGGTGCGGGCAAGCGGAGCGGGCGATCTTTATCAAGGGGCCCAGGGGCTGGACGAGGAGCGGATTCAGCAGCTCCGGGCTCTCTACGGCTTCGATCGCCCGCCGGCCGAACGGTTCATCACCATGATGAAAAACTACCTGGTCTTCGATTTCGGCCAGAGCTATTACCACCACACCTCGGTGGTCGGCCTGGTGATCTCCAAACTGCCGGTATCCATCTCTCTGGGGCTGTGGACCTTTGTCATCGTTTACGGGGTCTGCGTTCCCCTGGGGATCAAGAAGGCGATGAACGACGGCTCCCGCTTCGATGTGGTCAGCAGCACCATTATTCTCATCGGCTACGCCATCCCCGGTTTCGTGCTGGCCATTGTTCTGATCGTTCTCTTTGGCGGCGGCAGCTTCTGGAACATCTTTCCCCTGCGCGGCATCGTCTCCGACCACTGGCATGAGCTGGGAACGATTGCCAGGGTGTTGGATTACCTCTGGCATATGGTCCTGCCGGTGACCGCCAGCGCCGTGGGCAGTCTGGCGGTGATGACCTTGTTGACCAAAAACAGTTTTCTCGAAGAGATACGCAAACAGTACGTACTCACCGCCCGGGCCAAGGGACTGAGTGAAAAACGGGTGCTCTACCGCCACGTTTTCCGTAACGCCATCATCCCGATCATCACCGGTTTCCCCGGCTCCTTCATCGCCGCCTTCTTCACCGGCAGCCTGCTGATCGAAACTATCTTTTCCCTGGACGGCATGGGGCTGCTGGCCTACGAATCGATTATGAACCGCGACTATCCGGTGGTGCTGGGGACCCTCTACTTCTTCACCATCATCGGCCTGATCTCGCGGCTGCTCACCGACATCAGCTACGTTGTGGTGGACCCGCGGATCACCTTTGAAAGTGTCAAATAAGATGACGATCCAGCCACCGGCCCATAATACTCCCGCCCCCAGCGTCGGGAAAAAACCGCTCTCCCGGCGCTGGCGCCGTTTCCGGGCCAACCGGCGGGGCTACTACAGCCTGCTGATCTTTGCCCTGCTCTTCGGCCTCTGCCTCTTTGCCGAGCTGTTGAGCAACGACAAACCGCTGGTGGTCCACTACCAGCAGGGCTGGTATTTCCCCCTGCTGGTCGCCTACCCCGAGACCACCTTCGGGGGTGATTTCCGCACCGAAACCGATTACCGCGACCCCTTCTTCCGCGCCCGGATGGCGGAGCCCGGCAACTGGGCCATCTTTCCCCCCAACCCCCACAGCTACGATTCGATCAATCTGGAACTGACCCGGCCGGTACCCGCCCCGCCCTCGACCGACAATTTCCTGGGCACCGACGACCGGGGCCGGGATGTCCTGGCCCGCTTGATCTATGGTTTCCGCCTTTCGGTCCTCTTCGGCCTGGGCCTGACCATCATCGGCACCGGCATCGGGATCATGGCCGGGGCCATCCAGGGATATCTCGGCGGCCGCACCGATCTCTTCATGCAGCGTTTCATCGAAATCTGGGGCGCCATGCCCGAACTTTATCTGCTGATCATCTTCGCCGCCATCTTCAAGCCCAGCATCGCCCTGCTGCTGATCCTGCTCTCCCTTTTCGGCTGGATGGGGCTTTCCGATTATGTCCGGGCCGAGTTTCTCAAGGGCCGGAACATGGAGTATGTCAAGGCCGCCAAGGCGCTGGGGGTGGGCAATATCAAGATCATGTTCCGCCACCTGCTGCCCAACGGCATGACCCCGGTGATAACCTTTCTCCCTTTCCGGATGAGCGGCGCCATCCTGGCCCTGACCAGCCTGGACTTCCTCGGCCTGGGTGTGCCGCCGCCCACCCCCAGCCTGGGGGAACTGCTGGCCCAGGGCAAGGCCAACATCATGGCCTGGTGGCTGTCGCTGAGCACCTTCCTGGTGCTGGTCGGCACCCTGACCCTGTTGATCTTTATCGGCGAGGCCCTCCGTGAAGCCTTTGACCCCAGGAAAACCGGTGACTAACCAAAAACTGCTCAATATCCATGATCTGGAACTGGATTTCAAAACCGACGAAGGTTGGTCCCGGGTGCTGGACCGGGTCAACCTGACGGTCAAGCCGGGTGAGACCGTGGCCCTGGTGGGGGAATCGGGTTCCGGCAAGACGGTCACCGCTTTGGCCATCCTCCAGTTGCTGGAACGCTCCGCCACCCGGATGGCCGGCAGGATCGAGTTTGAGGGCCTCAACCTGCCGGAATTGCCCGAAAGGGCCCTCCGGCGGGTGCGGGGCAACCGGATCGCCATGATCTTCCAGGAGCCGATGAGTTCCCTCAACCCGGTTTACACCATCGGCGACCAGCTGGTGGAACCGCTGATGATCCATCGCCGGATGAACCGCGGCACCGCCCGGGATTTCGCCGTCGATCTCCTGGAACGCACCGGTATTCCCAATCCGGCCAGCCGGGTGGACAGCTTCCCCCACCAGCTTTCCGGCGGTCAGCGCCAGCGGGTGATGATCGCCATGGCCCTGGCCTGCCAGCCCGCCCTGCTGATCGCCGATGAGCCCACCACCGCCCTGGACGTAACGATTCAGGCCCAGATCCTGCGACTGATCTTCGACATCCAGCGGGAGATGGAGATGGCGGTACTGCTGATCACCCACGATCTCAACATGGTCAAAAAGTGCGCCGAGCGGATCTACATCATGCACCGGGGCCGGGTGGTGGAGGAGGGCCAAACCCGAACCATCTTCAGCAACCCCCGCGACCCGTACACCATCCATCTGCTGAACAGCGTACCCAAGGGCGAAGCCATCGCCAGAACCCCCGGCCCGCCCCTGCTCACGGTGCGCAATCTGCGTTGCCATTTTCCCATCAAGAAGGGGTTTTTCCGCCGCACGGTGGCGCTGGTGAAGGCGGTGGACAACGTCACCCTGACCATCCGCGAGGGCTCCACCTTCGGGCTGGTGGGGGAATCGGGTTCGGGCAAGACCACCCTGGGGATGTGCCTGCTCCGGTTGGAGCAGAGCCAGGGCAGCATCGAATACCGGGGGCAAGAGTTGCTGGACCTGAATAACCGACGGATGCGGCCTCTGCGCCGCGAACTGCAGGTGGTTTTCCAGGACCCCTTCGCCTCGCTTTCTCCCCGGCTCAACGTGGCCCAGATCATCGGGGAGGGGCTGACGGCCCACAAGCTGGGCGGCAACAAAACCCAACGGCTGGCCATGGTCGAGGAGGTCCTGCGGGAGGTGGGTCTACCGCCGGAGGCGGCCGAACGCTATCCCCACGAATTTTCCGGCGGTCAGCGCCAGCGGATCGCCATTGCCCGGGCGGTGGTGCTTAATCCCCGGCTGCTGATCCTGGATGAGCCCACCAGCGCCCTGGACATGACCATCCAGGCCCAGATCATCGAGTTGTTGAAAAAATTGCAGCAACGCCACAACATGACCTATATCTTCATCTCCCACGATCTGCGCACCGTCCGGGCCCTGGCCGACGAGGTGGCGGTGATGCAGAACGGCCGGGTGGTGGAAGCCGGCCCCACTCAGAAACTGTTCAGCGACCCCAAACACCCATACACCCGGGCCCTCTTTGCCGCCGCCTTCCTCGATTCCGATGGAGCCGCCACCGGGCCCCCGGGAGGCAACGGATGAAGACCGCCAGCCCCCAGCGCCGACGGGTCCGCCGCCCCGGTTTTATCCTGGGCAACGGCCTGATCATGCTGCTGCTGCTGGCGACGGTGGCCTACGGTTACTTCGGGTCGGTGACCCACCAGGCCCACCAGGCCCAACGGGGGGTGGTGGGCCTTAACCATCTCGAATATATCCGGGCCATCATCGAGCCGATGCAGGAATCCCGGGGACTGCTGACCATGGGCCGCCAAGCCGACGCGAGCCGCTCCGGGCCTCGGCTGGAGGGACGGTTGGCGGCGGTGGACCAGGCCTTTGCCTCCTTTCTGGAGTATCTGGCCAAAGAGCAAGACCCCTTGGGCCTGGCCGAGGAGAGCGGGGTCCGCCACCAGGAGTGGCGGCAACTCCGAGCCGCCCATGACTATTCCGCCTCCGAGCGGGTGTTTGAAGCCTTCACCGCCCAGATCGCCCGGCTGCTGACCCTCCATCGCCGGGTGATCTCCTCCTCCGGCCTTGATCTCGATCCGGTGGCCGACACCTACAATCTGGTCCAGATTCTCGACCTGCTGCTGGAAATGGCTTTGGAGCCAAACGGGCAGATCCGGGCCCTCTACGCCACCCTGCTCACCGCCCCCGCCGATGATCTCCAGATGGGCGACCGGATCCTGGGCCGGGCCCTGCTGCTCGATATCGTCAGCACTCGCCTGGAACATCATGCCGCCATGGTCCTCCAGGCCCGTCCCGATCTGGCCGGATCCCTGGAAGAACTCTTCCTCACCCTCCGGCCCACCATCGTCCAGATCCGCGACCTGCCCGCTGCCTATTACCCGACGGCGGCCTCCACCCCGGTCGATGCCCAACATTTTTTCACTGCGGCCACCGAGATAATCACCGCCGGTTACCAGCTCTACGACAAGGCCCTGGCCGCCGCCCACGACAGCCTGGAGCAACGCCGGGTCCAGGCCCAAACCACCTTGCGCCGGACCGTGCCCCTCTTCCTGCTGATCTCGTTGGGTACCCTGGCCCTGGTGGGCTGGGGGCTGGCCGCCTGGCGCCAGCACCAGCGGGACACCGAAGATCTCCGCCGGCAAGGCTTTTTCCAGGCTCTGGTGGCCGAGACTTCAACCCGTTTTCTCCAGGCCGGTACCGAATCGATCGATGGGGTCATCAACGAGATGCTGCGGGCCACCGGTGAATTTTTCGCCGTGGACCGCGCCTATCTCTTCCGTTACACCACCGACGGCGAACAACTGAACAACACCCATGAATGGTGCGCCCCCGGGGTCCCCCCCCAGCGGGAACAGCTGCAAAAAATCCCGGTGGCGGAGTTTCCCTGGTGGCAACGGAAAATGCGGGAACATTTCCAGGCCGGGCAGATCTTCACCATCCCCGATGTTGACCAAATGCCCGCCGAAGCGGCGGCCGAACGCGAAAAGCTCAGCTCCCAGGGTATTCACTCCCTCTGCACCATTCCGGTGGCCGTCAACCAGCAGTTAGGGGGTTTTGTCGGTTTTGATTCCCTGCGCCTGCGGCCGTGTGATGAGGTCCAGACGGCCCCCCGGCTGACCATGATCGCCAACCTGATCTCGGCCGGCCTGGAGCGGGAAGCCCTGGAGCGGGAACTGACGGTCAACGCCATTACCGACGGGCTGACCGGCCTCTACAACCGGCGCCACTTCTTCACCGGCCTGACCACCCAGATCAAGGAGTACCGCCGGACCCACAAACCTTTTGCCCTGGCCATCTTCGATCTCGATCATTTCAAACAGCTCAACGATACCCACGGCCATCTGGTGGGTGACTGTGTGCTGAAAGAGTTCGCCACCCTCCTGCGGGAGGGCTTTCGGGCCTTCGATATCGTGGCCCGCTACGGCGGTGAGGAGTTCATTGTGATGCTGATCGACAGCGACCGCAAAGCGGCGGCGGCCATCGCCCAACGGATGCTGGACACCACCCGCCGCCACCATTTTGCGTGCAACGGAGAATCGTTACGGATCACCATCAGCGGCGGAGTGGTTGATGCGACTGAAATTACAGCAGAAAAACTGACCCCGGAGGCTTTGGTGGACCAAGCGGACCAGCGTCTCTACCGGGCCAAAGAGGCCGGTCGGGACCAGGTCATCTGGCAAGAGGCGAAATAGGGGCCGTTAAAAACTGGCTGCGAAC
>DSDS01000106.1 GCA_011048585.1 Desulfurivibrio alkaliphilus
AGGGTGCCATAGGGGAAGCCGGGCCCGGCCGGTCGCTGAACCAGCAGGAAGATCAGGTGGCGCAGCAGCGAGCCGATGGCTCCGCCGGCCATAATGGCGATAGTATTCAGCATGGAAACTCCATAATCCCCTTTGCCGCCGGGGCGCCGGCGTGTTGGGCGGCCCCTCCTTTTACCATGCAGACCCGGTTCAGTTGTTGTAAACTAGCCCGCTTGGCAAAAAATGAACTTGTATCATCCGCGGGGCCCGGGTGCAAGCTGTAACCTTGGCGGGCCGGTCGGGATCTTGGCGCTGTAAGGAGAGGATAATGAGCAGTCTGGTACGTTTGCAGCCGGTTGCGGCCCCCCCGCCCAGCTTGAACGACAATACCGCCGATCTGGACCGGTTGCTGCGGGCTCTGCGCCACGACCTGGGGGCGGAGGAAGAACGGCTGCTGAGTGTGCCCCATCGCCATGTGCCCCGGGTGGCCGAATGTTTCCGGGCCTGCGGTTTTGGCGGGGTGGCGGTGCTGAATGAGGATCAGGGAAGGCTGGAACCGGTTGATCTGTTGCCGGCCGCCCCCCTTCGGCTGCCGGCCATGGCCCTCGATCTGGGGACCACCCACCTGGAGGCGGTGCTGCTGGACCTGCTCAGCGGCCAGGAGCTGGCCCGGACCACCCGGGTCAACAGCCAGATCAGCCACGGCGACGATATCCTCACCCGCATCCACTTCGCCACCGGCGGCCGGGGCAAGGAGGGGTGCCTGGAAGTTTTGCAGCAAGCCGTCCTGGGGGACACCAATGCCCTGGCTCGGGAACTGGCGGCTCTCGCCGGTTGCGCCGTCACGGATATCCGGGCGCTCAGCGTGGCGGGCAACAGCGCCATGGCCCACCTGTTTCTGGGGCTTAATCCTTACCATCTTTGCCGGGAACCCTATATTCCCCTGGTCAACGCCCCCGGCCCGGTGGCCGCGGTCGAACTGGGCTTGAAGCTGCATGCCGCCGCTCCGGTCCATGTTTTGCCCGGGGTGGGGGCCTATTTCGGTGGCGATCTGCTGGCCGGGATCGTGGCCAGCGATCTGGATCTGGCTGAAAAACCGGAGATGCTGATCGATGTCGGGACCAACGCCGAGGTGGTGGTGGGGTGCCGCGACTGGCTGGTGGCCTGCGCCGGGGCCGCCGGTCCCGCCCTGGAGGGCGGGGTCGCCAAGATGGGGATGCGGGCCGGTACGGGGGTTATCGAGCGGGTGGATATCGATCCCGCTTCCGGCCGGCTGGCTTTCCGGGTTATCGGGGCGGCGGCTGGGGAGGGAGCGGCCGCCGCTCCCAAGGCCCGGGGAATCTGCGGCTCGGGGATGATCGACCTGCTGGCGGCCCTGTTTCAGGCCGAAATGATCGATATCCGGGGTAAGCTGCGGTCGGAAAAACTTGGCGACCGGCTGCTGGCCGGCCCCGATGGCCCGGCCTTCATCGTGGCCCGGGCCGAGGAGACGGTTGACGGGCAACCGGTTACGGTCAGCCAGATCGATCTTGATGCCCTGATGCGCTCCAAAGCGGCGATGTACGCCATTCTCGGCACCCTGATGGACCAGGTGGGGCTCCCTTTTGCCGCCCTTGAGCGGATCCACGTGGCCGGGGCCTTCGGTCGCCATATCGATCCCCGCCGGGCGGTGATCATGGGAATGATTCCCGATTTGCCACTCTCGACCTACCGGTCGTTGGGCAACAGCTCCCTGGCCGGGGCCGGCCGCTACCTGCTGGAGGGGGAGGCGCGCCGGCGTATCGGCGAAGTGGCCCGAAAGATTACCTATATCGAATTGAACGTCAATCACGAATTCATGATCCGTTTCTCCGGGTCGCGGTTCATACCCCATACTGACCGGGCCCTCTTCCCTTCGGTACCTTATCAACTGACGGAAAATAGATGAACGACAAGGAACTGCTGCTTCGCATCTATCAGTGGATCAAGCCCTACCGCCGGCGCCTGTGCCTGGCCATGATCGGCATGATCATGGTGGCCGGCTTCAGCGGCGCCCAGGCTTACATGATCAAGCCGCTGCTGGATAAAATTTTCTTCGAACAGGACCGGACCCTGCTCAATTTGTTGCCCCTGATTTTGATTCTGATTTTTCTGTTCAAGGGGATTTTTTATTATGTTTACCGTTACTTATTGGATACCGTCGGCCAGAATGTGGTCCGGGATCTGCGCAAGGAGATTTTCCGCCATATCCACGCCCTGCCGGTCGCCTTTTTCCACCAGGCTTCCACCGGCGAGCTGATCTCCAGGGTGATCTCGGACGTCACCCTGATCCAGAGCGCGGTTTCCAAGGCCCTGGTCAGTCTGCTGCGGGATCTGGTCCAGGTGGTGGTACTGCTGGGGGTGGTTTTTTATCTCGACTGGCAGATGGCCCTGGTCACCTTTGTGCTGCTGCCCGTGGCCGCCGTGCCCATCGTCCATTTCGGCAAGCGGTTTCGGCGCAACAGCGTCAGCAATCAGCAGACCGTGGCCCTGATCTCCGGCGCCCTGCATGAAACCATCGGCGGCCACCGGATCGTCAAGGCCTTCGGGATGGAGGCCTACGAGCATCGCCGTTTCTTTGCCCTGATCGACCGGCTCTACAAGATCATCGTCAAGGAGATTCAGATCCGCAGCCTGCAGCATCCGGTGATGGAGCTGATCGGCGGCATCGCCCTGGCCGGGATCATCTGGTACGGCGGCCACCAGGTTCTGGCGGGGGATTCCACTCCGGGTACCTTTATCGCCTTCCTCACCGCCCTGGTCATGGTTTACGAGCCGGTCAAGGGGATCAGCAGCCTCAACAGCGAGGTGATGCAGGGGTTGGCGGCTTCGACCCGGGTTTTTAACCTGCTTGATGTGCAGCCCGATATCGTTGACCGGCCGGGGGCCGTGGAGCTGCCCGCTTTCCGCCGGGCCATCGAGTTTCAAGGGGTAACCTTCAGTTATGACGGCAAAAATCCGGTACTGCGGGATCTCAATCTCACGGTTGCCGCCGGCCAGGTCTTGGCCATTGTTGGCCCCAGCGGCGGTGGCAAGACCACCCTGGTCAACCTGATTCCCCGCTTTTTCGAGGTGAGCGAGGGACGGATCCTGCTGGACGGCCACGATCTGCGTGACGTTACCCTGGCGTCCCTGCGGGCCCAGATCGCCATTGTTGAACAGCATACGGTGCTGTTCAACGACACCATTCGCAACAATATCGCCTACGGCGACCCGGAGCGGAGCGAGGAGGAGATCATCGCCGCCGCCAAGGCCGCCCATGCCTACGATTTTATTCGAGAACTGCCCGAGGAGTTTGAGACGGTGATCGGCGAAGGCGGGGCCCGGCTCTCCGGCGGCCAGCGCCAGCGGCTCTCCATCGCCCGGGCGTTGCTGAAGAACGCCCCGATCCTGATCCTGGACGAGGCGACTTCGGCGCTGGACACCGAGTCGGAACGGGAGGTGCAGAAGGCCCTGGAAAACCTGATGGCCAACCGCACCACCCTGGTGATCGCCCACCGCCTCTCGACAATCAAAAACGCCGACCGGATCATCGTCATGCAAGAGGGCCGGATTGTCGAGGATGGCGACCATGAGTCCCTGCTGCAGGGCCAGGGACTTTACCGGACATTACACACGATGCAGTAACTGGAGGCCGGGATCGCTGTGGACAAGGGAGCCGACAAGGTTTTAAGGAGAACTGAGATGATCACCCGCAACGTGGTTTGCATGAAATGGGGCAACAAATACAGCCCCGAATATGTCAATATCCTGGCCCGGATGGTGCGCCGCAACATCACCCCGCCCTATCGCTTCATCTGTCTGACCGATGACCCGGCCGGGATCGAGGAAGAGGTTGAGATCAGGCCGATTCCTTCGTTCACCGAGCCCGCCCCCGAGTATTACCGCCAGTGCCAGGCCTGGCGCAAATTGCTGCTTTTCGAGGATCCGCTCTACGACCTGACGGGGAAAATCCTTTTCTTCGACCTGGACGTGGTGATCGTGGGCAATATTGACTGCTTTTTCGCTTATGCCGACAAGCTGGCCATCGTCGAGAACTGGTCCCAGCCCAACCGGCTGATCGGCCAGGCGTCGGCTTTTTGCTTCGAGGTGGGAAGGTATCGTGAACTGCTCAGTGAATATCTGATCCATCCCGATGAGACCGCTCGGCAGTATCGCACCGAGCAGGTTTACATCACCCGCCGATTGGGGAGGGGGAACTTTGAGTTTTTCCCCGCCGAGTGGTGCCGGAGCTTCAAGTTTCACTGCATGCCCGGGGGGGTCCTCAACAGTTTTTTCACCCCCAGACAGGTGGGCAAGGAGGCTCGGGTCATCGTCTTTCACGGTAATCCCAACCCGCCGGAGGCGATCGCCGGGGCCTGGGGCGCGCCGGTGCCTTGGTATAAAAAGTTCTATAAGACCGTCAGGCCCACCCCCTGGCTTGCCGAGTACTGGCGCTAGTTGGCCCTCTGGGCGGCGCAAGGGCTCAGGGAGAGACGCCTCCCAGCAGGTGGCGGCCCTTGACGGTGATCTTCTCCAGCAAGCTGCGGACCGCCACCAAGGGATGGCGGCGGCGCAGGGCCTGGCGGTTCATGATTGTCCCGGCGGCGTATGAATCGGACTTTCTCGGATTCATGCTGATATAGCGCTCGATCACCGCGAACAGGTTGTACTTCTCCAGCACCAGCCGGCGGGCTTCCCTGATATAGGGCAGGCGGTCCTGGTACTCATTGTTGGCGATGGTGCTTTTAATAATCGCGAGAGTACGGGTAAAGTCGGTGATGTCGATGGGGATGAAGCTTTCAGGGGGGAAATAGTCGGTGGCATTGGGGCAGCCGTGATAGAAGGGCAGGGTGTGGCCGAGGAAAGCGTCGGGTAATTTTTCGGTCAGGTGGTGCCGGTAGCGGTGGTTCTCCACCGCGATATGGTACTGGTAGGGGTCAAGGGCGGCGGCCTTGTCGGACATCGGCCGCACCCCATGGCCGAACACCTCCAGCTCGGGGAGGGCCGCCTGCAGTCGGGCCGTGAACTTGACCCGCCTGGAGTGGGTGGTGATGATCCCCTGTCGGCTGGAGCAGACCGTGGAGATCAGTCGGCTTTTGGCGGGGGGGGGCGTTGACCGCATCGCTTCGTAGGTCAGGATCTCCCCGGCGTCGAAGGGAAAACCGTAGAACCAGATCAGGCCCGGTTGGGTGAAGAGCGGGTTGGGATGTTTGATCACCCACGGCTCCTGGCTGGTGATGACGGTGCCGTACTGGCCCAGATAGTCGGTGCCGTAAACCGTAATGGTGGAGGGCTCGGTGGTTATCAGGATGGTGTTTGCCCGGGGACAGCGCAGCCGTTCCACCCCGCCGTCGCCGTGGGCCCCATGCAGATCATGATATACCACCAGCCAGTCGTAATCGGTGGCCGTCGGGTCAAAGATAAAACGGCAGTTTCCCAGGGCTCCGTCGGGGGGCAGTTGGCGGCCGAACTGTCTGGCCGCCAATTCGGCCGGCATGCGGGCCAACAGCTTGACTGTTACCTCGGGCCGGGTGGCGGCGGGGGCGGTTTGAGCCGGCGAAGCGGTCTTCATGGGACCAGCCGCAGGACGGCGTTAAGTCCGGTCCGGGCGATCAGGCGGTAGCCCGCCCGCTGCAGCCAGGTCAGGAGGTCAAAGGAGCCGGGGCCGAGATGACTGTGTTCCATGATCAGCATTTTAGGCCAAAGCCTGGTTTCGCTCTCCTGAAGATAGGGGAGTAGAACCTCAGCCTCCAGGCCCTCCACGTCGATCTTCAGGGCGTCGATCCGGTCCAGCTCGGCCTTTGCCAGGATGGTCCGCAGGGGTTCGACCTGAACCATAACCGTCCCGGCGGCCGCGTCGTTGGCCACCAGTCCGCTGGAGCCCAGGTCCTCCGGGTGCAGGTAGAGGGCCATCTCCTCCTCCCGGGGGCCGGCTCCCAGTTGGAGAGCGGTAATCCGGTCATCGAACCGGTTGCTGGCGATATTGAATTGCATTCGGGCGAACATCACCGGGTTGGGCTCCAGGGCCAGTACCCGCCGGGCTCCGAAGCGGGTTGCCATTAGGGAGTAGTATCCCGCGTTGGCCCCCACGTCCACCAACGAGCCTCCCTCCTGGAGGCTGCCGCGGAGCAGTTCCAGTTCCCGGCGATCGGGCGGTTTGGAACCGCAAAGGATCTTCTGTTCGGTGATGTTGTCCCAGGGGTGCAGCCGCCATTTGAGTCCGTGGCAGATCACATCCACCGGGCTCTTGCTTTGGCGGGCCCTGTAGAGTCGGCAGAGCAGATCCCGGGTCGCCCCTCTGGCCAGACCCAGGCGGGTGATCATCCGTAAGAGACGATCACGGCCCCGCGGCTGGTATGCTCCCCAGGGCGGCGGCTGGCCGGCACTTTTCGCCATGGTTCGATTTTCCCCCCCTTCCGTGGCCAGCATCGCGCTTTTCAACCCCGGGAACCAGCCGCCTTTGGGGCGGTCAGCATCTGTTCAAAACACTGGATATAAAATGGGATGATCACCGAGGGGTCATAGCAACGGCGGAATTTGTCCAGGGCGTTTATCGCCCTGCGTTCCGCTTCCCCCCGGTCCTCCAGGGCGGCGGCCAGGGCGGCGGCCATGGAATCGGGATCATCGGGCCGGGCCAGGTAGGCGGTTTCCTGATCCAGGATCTCCACCGGTCCCTGGACAGTGGTGGAGATGATGCTCTTGCCCCGGGCCATCGCTTCCAGGATGACGATTCCGAAGGGCTCATGCAGAGAGGGCAGGATAAAGTAATTGCCCCGATCCAGGAACTCGCTGACATTGTCCACCCAGCCGACCAGGGTGACCACCTCTTCCAGGCCCAGGGAGCGGATCAGGGCCTGCAGGTTCGCCTTTTCCGGCCCGTCCCCCCCCAGCAGCAGCCGAAGTTTTATCCCCCTGGCGTGGAGCTGGCCGACGCTTTTGATCAGTACCTGAAACCCCTTGTTCTGAACAAGGCGGCCGTAGGCGATCAGGGTGGGCGGGGTGTCCGGCCGCCGGTCGACGGCGGCCACCGGGGTTACATTGGTGAAATGGGGGACCACGGTGATCATCTCCGGCTTGATCCCGTTGCCGATCAGGTATTGCCGCTGATCCTCGGTGCCGGGAAAAAAGTGATCGATACTGCGATAATACTTCATTTTCGCGTAGTCATGCATGTTGGCGGCCACCGGGATCCCCAGGGCGGTGGCGGCATCGCCGGCGATGGCCGCCCCTCGGGCCAGATGGGTATGGACCACCTGGGGCTTAAAGGCGGTAAAAATTTTTCTCAATCGGTAACGGCTCAGGGGGCTCCAGTCCCAGCTGGCCTTGAGGTGGGCGATGGTCACGCGCTCATGGCTCAGCAGGTCCATTCTTTGGAAGTGGGGATGGCACACCGCCAGGACCTCATGCCCCGCCGCGGCCAGACTCTGGCAGAGATCGACAAAAAGGCGCTCGGCCCCGCCGAAGCCGACGGTGAGCATCACTTGGCTTATCCGCATCTTATTGCTCATCGGACCATACCTCGATGATCGGTGGTCCGGGCGGCGTAGCCCGCTGCGGCGCAGAACAGGGCGGTCAGCCAAAAACAGACGGCCGACCAGTCGGAAGCGTACAGGGCGTGGTGGGAGTTGAGCGGAAAAAACACCACCGCCACCGCCAGGATGTAGGGAAGGAACTCCTGGCGCTGGTTGGGCCCGGCCCGCCACCAGACCATGATCAGCAGCCCCCAGGCCCCGGCGAAACCGGCAAGACCGATGATTCCGGTTTCGGCCCCGATCTCCAGGAGGGTGAGATGGGGCTGGTAGGCCCCCAGGGAGCCGGGTTCGCTGAGAAAGGGGTCGTTCTCCGGGTCGGGTGAGTAGTTCCGGTAGGCATAGCGGAAGCCCCGGGCTCCCACCCCGTTAATCGGGTTGTCGATAAACATCCGGCTCGCCGTCTGCCAGATCGGAACCCGGCTGCTGGTGGCGGCGTCAAACGACTCCATATCGCCGCTGAAGGCCCGCAGTGAAAGGTTGACCTTGCTGGCGAAGGTCGCGGAGACGAAGTAGGTCCCCGTCAGGGTGGCGGCCATGAAGATGGCGGCCAGGGCGATCCAGCGGAGGGCTTTTTTTCGGTCCTGCCAGACCATCCAGGTCGCCAAACCGGCGAAGACCATGGTGAACATGATCCAGCCGTTGCGGCTGCCGGACATGAACACCACCAGGGTGACGGCCACCAGCAGGATAAGCTGGCCAAGTTTGGGCCAAAAGCGATAGGCGTAAAATAGCAGCAGCGGTGCCAGGACCGGCAGGTGTACCCCCAGTTCCGGGCGCAGTTCGCCAAAAAAGCCGTTGATCCGGCCGCCGGGGGCGGTGTAGCCCAGGCTGTTGTAGCCCACGGCAATCTGCAGCAGGGCGTCGGCGACCCAGATCAGCAGCACCCA
>DSDS01000076.1 GCA_011048585.1 Desulfurivibrio alkaliphilus
AAACCACGTGCTACCCTGGGCATGGCTGCTCTCCTTACAGATAGGGAATCAAACGCTTGATGCCGGGGGCATTGGTGGCATCGACGATGCCGCCCTGACGCAGCGAGCGTTTTCTTTTGGTCGATTTTTTGGTGAGGATATGACTGGCAAAGGCCTTGCGACGGGCCACCTTGCCGGAGCCCGTGCATTTGAAACGCTTGGCCGCTCCCCGGTTAGTTTTCATCTTGGGCATGACTTAACTCCTTTATTTTACTTGGGGCCAACCAGCATGGTCATCTGGCGTCCTTCCATCTTGGGGGTCTGGAGGATAACCCCATCCTCCAGCAACTCGGCCCCAATCCGTTCCAGCACCTCACGACCGATGGTATCGGCATAAACAATCTCTCGGCCACGGAAGCGCAGGGTAACCTTGACCTTGTTCTTCTGCTGGAGAAATTTCTTAATATTCTTGATCTTAAAATCGAGATCGTGCTTCTCGGTCTTAGGCCGCAGCTTGATCTCCTTTACCTCGACTACCGTCTGCTTCTTTTTGGCTTCCTGCTGTTTTTTGCTCAGCTCATACCGGTACTTGCCGTAATCCATGATCCGGCAGACCGGAGGTTTGGCGGTGGGGGAAACCTCCACCAGATCCAATCCGGACTCTTCGGCCCGAACCAGGGCCTCACGCGGCGACATCACCCCGACCTGGGCGCCATCGGCATCGATCAACCGGACCTCATCGCAACGGATCTGCTGATTGATCCGCGCCCTGACCTCCTTGTTCTCTGGTTCTTTCCGTTTGCCCTTAATGATACCAAACCTCCTTGCCTACTTAACTTGATGGGGGTACCGCACGCCGGCAGGCTTTATACCATTTCCGGCAGAATTTCGCCAATATCTATTTTGCCAAAGCGTTCCGATCGCTCTCGGCCTCAACCAGGGCGGCAAAATCGGCAATCGCCATGGCCGGCAGGTTTTTACCATCCCGGAGGCGGACGGTCACCGTGCCCTCGGCCGCCTCCTTGTCGCCAACAATCAGCATATAGGGGATCTTCTGCAGCTGGGCCTCGCGGATTTTATAATTGAGTTTTTCGTTGCGGCTGTCCAACTCCACCCGCACCCCTTGCCTGCGCAACTGCTGGTAAGCCTGCTCGGCATACTCCAGTTGAGAGTCGGTGATATTGCAGATCCGGGCCTGCACCGGAGCCAGCCAAACCGGAAAGGCTCCGGCGTAATGTTCGATCAGCACCCCGAAAAAGCGCTCGAGCGAGCCCATCAGGGCCCGGTGGATCATGATCGGCTGATGCTCGTTGCCGTCGGCGCCAGTATAGCCGAGATCGAAACGCTCCGGCAGGTTGAAATCCACCTGGATGGTGGAACACTGCCAGGCCCGGCCCAGGACATCCTTGATCTTGATATCGATCTTAGGCCCGTAGAATACCCCCTCGCCGGGATCAACGCTGTAGGTCAGCCCCTTCTGCTCCAGAGCGGACTTCAATGCCTCGGTGGCCCGTTCCCAATGCTCATCGCTGCCCACATATTTTTCCGGGCGGGTCGAGAGATAGATATCGTAGTCGGCAAAGCCGAAGGCCCGCAGGATATGGAGGTTAAGATCCAGGATCCGGAAGATCTCCTCCTCCAGATGATCGGGCCGGCAGAAGATATGGGCGTCATCCTGGGTAAAACCCCGCACCCGCATCAGGCCATGCAGGGCTCCGGTCTTCTCGAAACGGTAAACCGTGCCCAGCTCGCACCAGCGCAGGGGGAACTCCCGGTAGCTGCGCTTCCTGGTCTTGTAGATCGCGATATGGAAGGGGCAGTTCATCGGCTTGAGCTGATACTGCACCTCTTCGATATCCATAGGCGAAAACATGTTCTCGCCGTAAAAGTCGAGATGCCCGCTGGTCTGCCACAGTTCGCGGCGGGCGATATGGGGGGTGTAAAGCAGTTCGTAGCCATGGCGGTAATGCTCCTCCCGCCAGTAGTCTTCGATTATCCGCCGCAACAGCGCTCCCTTGGGCTGCCAGAGGATCAAACCGGGGCCGATCTGCTCCTGGATGGTGAACAGCTCCAGCTCCTTGCCCAACCGGCGGTGATCCCGCTTCTTGGCCTCCTCCAGCCGCTCCAGATAGACCCGCAGATCCTTTTTATCGAAGAACGCGGTGCCGTAAATCCGCTGCAGCATCTTGTTCTTTTCATCACCGCGCCAGTAAGCCCCGGCCAGACGGGTGAGTTTGAAGGCCTTGAGCCAACCGGTGCTGGGGAGATGCGGTCCCCGGCAAAGATCGACGAAACCGCCCTGGCGGTAGAGCGAAACCTGCTCGGCCTCGATCTCGGCCAGAAGTTCCACCTTGTAATCCTGACCCAGGCTCCGGAAAAAATCGATGGCGGCCTGACGCCCCATCTCCTCCCGGGTAAAAGGCTGATCGGCGGCGACTATCTCGGCCATCCGGGCCTCGATCTTTTCCAGATCTTCGGGGTTAAAGGGGTGGTCGCAGTCGAAATCGTAGTAGAAACCATCCTCGGTGGCCGGGCCGATGCTGACCTTCACCCGCTCGCCGAAGATATCCAGCACCGCCGCCGCCATCACATGGGCGGCGCTGTGGCGCAGCAGATCCAGGGCTTCGGGGCTCTCCACCGTCAGGGGGGTAATTTCACCACCGGAGGTCAGGGGAGCTGACAGATCCAGCAGCTCCTCTTCCACCCGCAGGGCCAGGGTCCGCTTGCGCTCCTTGTTGGAGAGCATTTCGCGCACCACCTCGGCGGCGGTGGTCCCCAGGGGAAAGCTTCTGCTTTCCTGGGAATATCTTACGGTTATTTCAGCCATTTATCCATCTACATTAAAAACGAAGCTTCGCAAGGACGATCCGAAAAACGGATGAACCATTGCGAAGCCCGGTTCTTTCCTGGTAGGCACGGGCGGGATTGAACCGCCGACTTCTACCGTGTCAAGGTAGCGCTCTCCCACTGAGCTACGCGCCTGTAAAATATACTGCTATCCAGGCCGAGAACCATTATTTCCCCTCGGCCATGCCGTCCCGGCCGCCAACTGATCCGGGCTGCCAAACGGCAAGGAATTACCAGCTAACCGGCCTGCTGTCAAGGGGATAAGCCGATTCACGCTATAATTTCTGCTCCTGGCGGGTCTCGATGGCCCGGGCCAAAGTCAACTCGTCGGCATACTTGATATCCATCCCCATGGGGATCCCGTAAGCCAGTCGGGTTATCCTGGCCCGGCTGTGTTCCTGCAGATAACGGATCAGATAGGCGGCGGTGGCCTCCCCCGGGACCGTGGAGCTGGTGGCGATCAACACCTCGCCCACCTGATGGCGCCGAATCCTCTCCAGCAGCAGGCCGAGCTTTAACTCCTGGGGGCCGATTCCATCCATGGGGGAGAGCACCCCGTGCAGGATGTGATACTTACCCTTGAAGGAGGAGGTTTTCTCGATGGCCATCAGATCGGCGGGCTCCTCCACCACGCAGACCAGACCGTCATCCCGACCCGGGTTGCGGCAGATCTCGCAGGGATCCTGCTCGGAAAAGGCGAAGCAGACCGAACAGAGGGTGATCAGCTGATGCAGTTCGTTGAGGCTGCGGGCCAGTCCCTGGGACTCCAACGGCGGCCGGCGCAGCAGGTGCAGGGCCAGCCGGGTCGCGGTCTTGCGGCCGATACCGGGCAGCCTGCTAAAATCAGTGATCAGGCGGGCCAGGGCCGGGGGAACGACATTCATAACTTTTAGAACAGGCCGGGAATGTTCATGCCCCCGGTCAGGCGTCCCATCTCCGCCTGGATCATCTCCTGGGCCTTGGCCATGGCATCGTTGACCGCCGCCATCACCAGATCGCGCAGCATCTCCGGATCATCGGGATTGATCACCTCCGGCTCAATCTTCAGCCCCACCAGTTGATAGCGGCCGTTGACCGTGGCCTGAACCATCCCGCCCCCCACGCTGGAGGTCACGGTACGTTCGGCCATTTCAGCCTGCATGCTCGCCAGCTTCTCTTGAAACTGCTGAGCCTGTTTCATAATCTGGCTCATATCCATCGCAATATCCTCTCGCTCAGCGGCTGCTGCCGGTGCGGATGCCGACCACATCGCCATTGAAGATTTCAGTCACCGCCTGGACCAGAGGGTCGTTGGCCAGGGCCCGGCGCTCCTCCTGGGGCAAGCCATCGCCATCAACCGCCACGCTGCCCCCCCCGCGAATCCGCAGTCGCAGGGTCAGTTCCTGCTGAAAATAATCCTGGGCGTATTCGGTGAGCAGCCGACTGTTTTCCGGCTCTTCCAGCAACTTACAATCGGCTGGATCGTCGTAGCGGACCAGCAGCTCCCCCCCCTCCTCCCGAGCACCGGCCGCCATCTCCAGAACCGGAGCCATCCACACCTTGCGCTCCCGAACATAACGGACAAAACCATCCCAATCCCGGCGCAGATCCCGCCCCCCCTCTTTCGGACTCGACGCGGGCGGCGAAACGGGCGCGGACCGGGGCTCGGCCGGAGGAGCCGCCTCTGCGGCGGGTTCCGCCGCAACCACCGTCTCCGTTTGGGCGGTGGCGGCCGGCGGGGCCTTGACCAGCTCCGGCACCGGTTCGGCCAACCCGGAGCCCCCTTTCCCGACCGGTGAAGCTTCGGCTCCATAAGACGCATCCCGCCTTTGCGGCCCGGGTCCGGGCGCGGCAGGCGCTCCGCCCCCATCGCCCATCGGCAGGCCGGCCAGCAGTTGCTCCAGGCGACCCAGGATCTGGGCGGCGGGTACGACCTGACCGCCCTGGGTGGCCCGCACGAGAGTCATCTCCAGCACCAGCTTGGGGCGGGAGGCGTACTGCATCTCCTCGATCCCCTTGAACAGCAGATTAAAACAGTAAAGGAGGGTTTCGCCACTTTGGCCGGCGGCAATCTCCCTGAGGGCGGTCAGGTCAGAATCGGCCAAATCCAGTAGCTGTTCGGGGTGCTCGGTGGCCCGACAGACCACCAGGTTACGAAAATAGTTGAGCAGATCGGCGGCAAACCGCTTCAAGTCCATGCCGGCCCGGTAGCTCTGATCGAAAATTCCCAAAACCCCGGCCAGGTCGGCGGCCAGCAAGGCCCGGGCCAGGTGCTCAAAAACCTGGCGATCAACCAGGCCCAGCATCTGCCGGACATCGTCATCGCCCACCTCTTGGCCGCCGAAGGAGAAAACCTGATCCAGCAGGCTTAAACCGTCGCGAACGCTGCCATCGGCTTCGCGGGCGATCATGGCCAGGGCTGAATCGGGCATCCTGACCTGCTCCGCTTCGACCACCCGCCGGAAAAAATCGAGCAACTCGGCAAAGGGCACCCGAGTCAGTTCATAGCGTTGACAGCGGGAGAGGATGGTAACCGGAATCTTGTGCAGCTCGGTGGTGGCGAACATGAAATAGACATGGGCCGGAGGCTCTTCCAGGGTCTTGAGCAGGGCGTTAAAGGCCTCGGTGGTCAGCATATGTACTTCGTCGATAATGACGATCTTGTGCTTGCCGGCCACCGGCAGAAAGCGGATATTCTCTTTTAGTTCGCGGATCTCCTGAATGCCGCGATTGCTGGCGCCGTCAATCTCGTGGAGATCGACGGCGCTGCCGGCGCTGATCTCGCGACAGGAATCACACTGATCGCAGGGCCGTTGCCCCGCCTCTTGGGCCCGGCAGTTGATCGCCTTGGCCATTATACGGGCCAGGGTGGTCTTGCCCACCCCCCGCACCCCGGAAAAAAGCATGGCATGGGCCACACGGTCCAAACGCAGGGCGTTTTGCAGGGTCCGCACCACCGGGCGCTGCCCCACCACCTGCTCAAAGGTCTGGGGCCGCCACTTTCTGGCCAGCACAAGATAAGACATAGGTTTGGGCCAAATGGTAAAACAAAAACGGTAGAATAAAAAAAACCGGCGCAACCGGTGCCGGCCCTTAAAAAAGGATAGCCAGGCACCCCCGCGGCACACAGAGAATTTCGCTACCGCTGCTTCCTCCCGGACCTGACGGAGTTTGCGAGCCTCTGTTGCGCGGGACCCGGCTATCGCACTGAAAGACCAGACACCTCTTAACTATTTCCACTGGCGGAGAGGGTGGGATTCGAACCCACGGTACGTTGCCGCACACACGCGTTCCAGGCGTGCACCTTCAACCGCTCGGTCACCTCTCCGGAAAAAAACTTTCTTACGAAGAAAGTTCCGAATAGTTCCGCCAGCAAACGGAATCAGCGCAGTCTACAACAAATCGGATCAGTTTAAAAGAGCAAAATTTAAAACCCGACCTTAACCCCTGCCAGCAGTACACTTCTGGCATAATCGTAGGCATCGATATTGGAGCGGTTGTTCTCGTAGCTGAATTCGGCCAGGAACTTCAGCCAGCGGCTGACGGCAAACTCCAACCCCGTTCGGAGAGTCGCTTGGGTATCCTTCCGGCTGATTCCGGCAAGCTCCGGATAGCTGCTGTGCCGGAGCCTGGCCATGGCCGAGGCTTCCCAACGCCGGCTCAACGGGTACTGGAAACGGGAGAAAAATCCGTGCCGGGTGGGGGAATAGCTGGCGGTGGCACTATCGGTCCGGTCGTTGAACTCCAACTCATAGCCGACTCGGTAGCCCGCGGCACCCCCCGCATATTCCAGGGCTATTTTCTGCAACCAGCCCTCCAGATAGGGGCGATCCGAGGAGCTGATCTTCTCGTAACGGTAACGGAACAGCAGGCGGTCGCCGCCGGCCAGTTCACGACTGAGATCAAGTCGGAAACCCAGAGCATCCTGCAGAGCAAGATCGCCCATGGTACTGGTGGAATAGAGCGGTCCGAAACCGAATCTCCAGTCGGCGACGGGAAAAGTCTTTTGTAACTCCAAAGATAAAAAATCGAGATCATAAGCATTGGTGGAGAGATAGTCCTGACCCAGGAAGAGGCCGGTGAGGCTCACGCTCCGACCCAGGTCGAGTCCTGCCGTCGCGTAGTATTCCAAAAAGGTGTCGCTGGTTTCGGTGCCGGCATCGACGGGATCGACAATATTGCTGTCATAGCCGTAGGATAAACCGGCCTCGGCGTACCGCAAGGGGCCACCAACCGTTGCCGGGCCCCGATCAAAGGTGGCCAGGGCCCCACGGGCCAACTCGCGCAACTTGGGGTCACTACTTTCCCGGTAGGCCCGCCTGAACCAGACAACCGCCTCATCCTCCAGACCTTGCCTGTTTTTTACCAGACCAATATTGTAGGCCGCCAGCGGAGCCATGGCCTTGACCCCCAATATTTGCCGAAAGGCCGGTTCGGCTCGGCCATAATCGCCGAGCTGGTAGTAGCTCACTCCCAGATTATAGTAAAGAGCGGCGGATTCCTCCCCCGCCGCCCGGGCCTGCTCAAAGGCCTTGACCGCCCGAGCGTAGTCCCCGGCCCGAAAAGCCTCGACCCCCTGCTCAAACTCTGTACCCGCAGCCAGAGTGAGGGTGGCGGTTAGCAGTAAAAGCGAGATCAGCAGCAGCGCCCAATTCCACCTGGCAAACCCCATAATAAACCCATCCTGCCGAAAAAGGTTAAGCCCCCTTCCCGAGGGAAGGGGGCTGAATAAAATTAATGCTTAACGACCGGGTTGACTACGGCCGGTTCTGGGACCTGGCGTCCAGGCTCCGGTCGCGCAACTCCATGGCCTGCTCCCGCGCCTGCTCCCGAACCTGCTCCCCGGTGTCCCGGACCTGTTCCCGAACCTGTTCCCGAACCTGCTCCCGATTTCTTTCCCGGGCGGTGGTGGCGGTTTCCAGTCCGGAGGCGGACTGCTCACGCCCCTCCCCCGCCGCTACCTCGGGCGGTTCCAGGGTGGTGGTCGCCCCTTCGGTCACCCCGGCATCCTGATCGATCACCTGCATGGTCACCTCGCTGAGGCCTGCCTGGGCGTTGGCCGCGGCAAAGGTGAGGGCCAGGACCGCAATGACGGCAACTGAGTTTTTCTTAAACATCTCCTGATCTCCTGTCTAGATTTTTGTTGTTTGACATCACAGCCAAGCGCGGTATTGCGGAGCTGTGCTGTCCCTGAACGAACCGGGAGCAATATCAAATTGAACCCGAAACTCTCTTTGCTGTTCTCCCTGCCGCAACCGGACAACCAAGGTCTGCTCGCCGCTCTGATCGGCCCGCACCGAGAGGGGCAGACGATTACCGCCGGCCTCCAGCCGAACACTCCAGTTAACCTCACTCAGCAGCGGCCTGTTGACCAAGCGGATACCATCAGACAACCACAGTTCAAGCTCGGCCTCCTCCACCATTGCCGGGGCGTGGAAAACCAGGTCCAGCGAGCGGGTCTCATTGACCGTCATGCTGACCAGTTGCACCGGCTCACCTGCCAGCGGAGTCACCTCGCGCAGCGGAGCCGTCACCAGAAGCAGCGCCACCAGGCCGGCGGCCAGGG
>DSDS01000044.1 GCA_011048585.1 Desulfurivibrio alkaliphilus
ATCGTCAACTCCGCCGACCTCAAAGGCAGGAGCAAGAGCCTCAAAAGCGTGGCGGCGGTGGGCAAGCAGTTCAAGGGCCGGGAGACGGTTATCCAGGTCTTCACCGAGGACTGCTGCGGCTGCGCCCTGTGTGTCGAGGCCTGCCCGGCCAAGACCAAGGCCCTGAAGATGATCGACAACACCGAGAAGGTCCGGGAGCAGGAAGCGCCCAACGTCAAGTTCTTCCTCAACCTGCCCGAAGTTCCCGATGCCGATATCGACATCTCCACGGTCAAGGGCAGCCAGCTGAAAAGGCCGCTGATGGAGTTCTCCGGCGCTTGCGCCGGCTGCGGCGAAACCCCCTATATCAAGCTGGCCACCCAGTTGTTTGGCGACCGGATGCTGATCGCCAACGCCACCGGCTGTTCCTCGATCTACGGCGGCAACCTGCCCACCACTCCGTACTGCAAGCGGGCCGACGGCCGGGGACCGGCCTGGGCCAACTCACTGTTTGAAGACAACGCCGAATTTGGCCTCGGCATGCGCTACTCGGTCAACAAGCTGGCCGCCCAGGCGGTGGAACTGCTGGGGGAGGCTCTGGCGGCCAAGCTGATTACCAAGAAGATGGCCGATGATCTGATCAACGCCTCCCAGAAAAACCAGGTGGAGATCGAAGCCCAGCGTGAGCGGGTAGCCAAACTGAAGGAAAAACTGGCCGGTGACGACTCGATCATCAGCCGCCGGCTGCTCCCGGTGGCCGACTATCTGGTCAAGAAATCGGTCTGGATCATCGGCGGCGACGGCTGGGCCTATGATATCGGTTACGGCGGTCTGGACCACGTTTTGGCCTCCGGTGAGAACGTCAATGTTTTGATTATGGACACCGAGGTTTATTCAAACACCGGCGGCCAGATGTCCAAGTCCACCCCCCGGTCGGCCACCGCCCAGTTCGCGGCCGGCGGCAAGAAGATGCCCAAGAAGGATATCGGCATGATCTTCGCCACCTACGGCAATGTCTATGTCGCCCGGGTGGCTCTCGGTGCCAACCCAGTTCAGGTGGTCAACGCCTTTGCCGAAGCCGAGGCCTATGACGGCCCCTCGCTGATCATCGCCTACTCGCACTGCGTGGGCCACGGCATCAACATGGCCAAGGGGCTGGACCAGCAGAAGAAGGCGGTGGAGTGCGGACACTGGCCGCTCTACCGCTTCAACCCCATGCTGGAGGCTGAAGGCAAGAATCCGCTCCACATCGAGAGCAAGGCCCCGTCGATCAAGTTTGCCGAGTATGCCCTCAACGAGAACCGTTACCGGGCCTTGAAGCTGATTAACCCGACCATGGCCGACTCGCTGATGGAGATGTCGCAGCAGGATGTGGATAAGGGTTGGAAACGGTTGCAAGGTCTCCATAAGGCTCTGGAACCGACCGAGTAAAGTGGCGTCAATCGCCAATAATGGGTGTTGTCGGGGGACCTCGGAATGAAAATTTCCGAGGTCCCCAACGACACCGGCATTACTGAAGGCGGCCGGGAGATCCGCTACGCCGTCGATGAAAGCGGACTCTACAGCCCGGTTGGCAGCACCGGCTGGGAACCGGTAAACATCGCCAACAGCCTGGCCTGGGAAAAGATCCGGCAGGAGGTGGCGGCCACAGTCACCGCCATCGAGAGCGGCAGACTCAGCCCCCTGGCCTATTACATGGCCCTGAACCAGATGGATTCCGCCCTGTTGGCCGGGTATGCCGGGATCTCACGCTGGCGGGTCCGGCTCCACCTTAAACCGTTCTTCTTCCGGCGGCTGAACAGCAAAGCTCTGGCTCGGTACGCAGACCTGTTCAACATCAACCCCGATGATTTACGACGGGGCAAACTGTTTCCTCCCTCCTACCCGCCCATCATCACCGAACCGAGCAGATGAACTTCAATCATCGTCAGACGGCCCACTGTGAAAGCGGGGCCATTGCCAATCTGTTGACCCATCACGGCCTCGAACTGTCGGAGCCCCTGGCCTTCGGGCTGGGCCAGGGCCTCTTCTTTGGCTATTTCCCCTTTATCCGCCTTAATCACCTGCCCCTCATCGCCTATCGGGAGATGGCCGGGGCTATCCTCAAGGCGGTGGTGCGGGCGGTGGGAGCCCGGCTGGAGGTACAAAAGTTTCGCGATCCCGACCAGGCCATGGCGGCCCTGGATCGACTGCTGGAGCGTGAAATTCCGGTGGGACTGCAGGCCGGGATTTACTGGCTGCCCTACATTCCCCGGGCCTTTCGTTTCCATTTCAACGCCCACAACCTGATTGTTTACGGTCGTCGGGGAGATGAATATCTGATCAGCGATCCGGTGATGCCCTGGCCCACCACCTGCGCCCGGGCCGACCTGCTCCGGGCCCGTTTCGCCCAGGGCGCCCTGGCCCCCGAGGGGAAGATGTACCACATCAGCGCCCTGGAGCAAGTACCATCCCTGGCCCCGCCCGCCCGAACGGCGATCAAAAAAACCGCCGCCCGCCTTTTAAATCCGGTACCCCTGTTCGGGGTCAAGGGAATCCGTTTTCTGGCCAAGCGGCTGCAGAAATGGCCGAAAAAGATGCCCCCGGAGCAGGTAAAACTGCATCTGAGCCAGGTAATTCGCATGCAGGAGGAGATCGGTACCGGCGGCGGCGGCTTTCGCTTCCTTTACGCCGCCTTTCTCCAGGAGTGCGGCGGTCTTTGCGCCGATCCCCGCCTGACTGAATACTCGCTGAAAATGACCGCGGCCGGTGATCGCTGGCGCGATTTCGCCACCATGGCCGCCAGATTCTGCAAGGATCGCACCCGGGAGGATGATTCATTTCCGAGGATGGCAGATACTCTCCGTGACTGCGCCGCAATGGAGGAGCAACTTTTTCGTGAGCTGCTGGCCCTCTAACCATGGATAAGCTGCTGATCGCCCGAGGATTGAGCAAGGTTTACCCCGGCCTGACCAGGCCGGCGGTGGTTGGACTCGATATCACCCTCAGCTCCGGGCAAATCCTGGGGCTGCTGGGCCCCAACGGCGCCGGCAAAACCACCTCGCTCGCCATGCTCAGCACCAGATTGCAGCCCACAAGCGGGGAGTTGCGGATTGAAAAAATGGCGGCAAGACCCCATAAACGGCTGGTTCGCCAGCGAATCGGCTATGTTCCCCAGGATATCGCCCTCTACGGCGATTTAACCGGGCGGGAAAACCTCCTTTTCTTCGGCAGCCTTTACGGTCTGACCGGAGAGCGGCTGCCAAAGCGGGTCGAACAATGCCTGGATTTTGTCCTGCTCGGCAAGGTGGGAGAGCAGCAGGTTGGTACCTATTCCGGCGGCATGAAGAGGCGGTTGAATCTGGCGGTGGCCCTGCTGGCCGAGCCGCCGATTCTTTTGCTTGACGAACCGACGGTGGGAATCGACGCCCAGTCACGCAGCCTGATCCTGGAATCCCTGGCCACCCTTGCCGCCCGGGGTAACGCCCTGGTTTACACTACCCACTACATGGAGGAAGTGGAGCAACTCTGTGATACCGTAATCATTCTGGACGGCGGCGAGGTGATTGCCCGTGGAACCCCGGCGGAACTGGTGGCCCGGGAAGCCTGTGCCAATCTGGGCGATCTTTTCCTCAAACTTACCGGCAAGAGCCTGCGGGAATAGCATGTTTTTCACCACCCCCCTCTGGGCGACCATAAAAAAGGAGTTGCTTCTGCTGGGCCGGGACCGGGCCGGACTGTTGATCCTCTTCGTCATGCCCGCGGTCCTGGTGCTGGTTATAACCCTGGTCCAGGACAACGTGCTCAAAAAAATGGGGGAGAGCCCATTGGAATTGATCCTGGTCGATCAAGATGGGGGGAAGGCGGCCCGGGATTTCAGCCGGCTTTTGACCCAATCGGGCCAGATCGGACTGCGCCGGGAAGAGCGGGAGACGGCGGGAAAGGCCGCGGTGGAGCGGGGCGACTTTCAGCTCTGCATTGTCATTCGCCCGGGCATGAGCGACGAGGTCCGCAGGCTAAGCCGGGTCATGGTTCGGGAGATGGTGGAGGGCAACGAATCCCCTCCTCCCGCCCTGCCCCCCGGCCGGATCGAACTCTATTTCGATCCCCTGGTTATGGGGGGGTACCGTTCAAGCATGCTGGCTTCGGTGAAGATGGCCGCCATGGCGGTGCAGTTCGAGGAACTGCTGGCCGCTCTCCAGGCTGAGCTGACCGGGCTCTTCAACCAGCTGCCGCCCTTGCCGCCCGAATTTGAGCTGTCCGGGCACACCTCCTGGGACCTGACCGAGCTGGGCGAACGGGAACTGATCACCGTCACCGAGCCCCGTTTTGCCCACGAGACCGGGGTCGTCGTACCCGATTCGGTGCAACAGAATGTCCCGGCCTGGTCGCTTTTCGGCATATTTTTCATCGTGGTGCCCCTGGCCGGCTCCATCATTAGGGAGCGCCTCACCGGCACCCTGGGCAGGCTGCTGGTGATGCCGGTGCCCTTTTTCGTTTTCCTGCTGGGCAAGGTCGCCGCCTACGGCCTGGTCTGCCTGGCCCAGTTCGGCCTGATTCTGGCCATCGGCAAATTGCTCCTGCCCTTGCTGGGAGCCCCGGTTTTTGAGCTGGGAGATAATTACGGGGCTATTCTTTTGGTACTCCTGGCGGCGGTGGCCGCCGCCGCCGCTTACGGCATTCTGCTGGGCACCGTGGGCCGCTCCTACGAACAGGTTTCCATGTTCGGAGCCATGAGCGTGGTCATCGCCGCGGCCCTGGGCGGAGTGATGGTTCCGGTTTACGCCATGCCGGAGACGATGCAAAAGCTCAGCCAATTTTCCCCCCTCGGTTGGGCCCTGGAGGCGATGCTGGAGATCTTTGTTCGCCAGGGCGGCGGCCGGGAGATTTTGCGCCCCACCCTCTTGCTGGCCGCGTTCGCCGCGGCTTGCCTGGCTGGAGCCTGGAGCTATTTCAATCACCGGGAAAGGGCCGGAAAATTTTAATTCCATCAATCCTATTGGGGACAAACCCATGAATAAACTGGAAGATGAACTGCTGACCCTGATCTGCGAGATCTGCCACCTGCCAAAGCCGGAGTATTTCGACCCCACCGGAGACCTGGTCGGCCCGGAGTCCGCCTTAGGCATCGATTCGCTGGATGCGGTGGAGATTGTGGTGACGGTGCAGAAGAGATATGGGGCTCGAATCGCCTCGGAGGAGACGGGACGCGAGATCATGGCCTCCCTCAGCAGCCTGGCCGCTTTCCTGCGGGCCAACGGAGCGGAAGCGGAGATCGGGACTAAACCACGGTAAGCAGCATGAAGGCGGTGGAAAACCGGCCGCTTTCGGGAACATAGCAAAGGATCTTCTGGCCGCGGCGCAGGCGGTTGCCGTTGAACAGCTCCTCCAGCATCAGATAGACGGAAGCCGAGCCCACGTTGCCCACCGAGGGCAAATTAGTGAACCAACGCTCAAAGGGTATCTCCATCCCCACCTTGCGGAGTCCCTCATACACCTTGTCCCGGAAAAAGCCCGATGAGTAGTGGGGCAGAAACCAATCGATCTCCTCGGGCCGCAGGGGATGACGGGCAAGAGTATCGCTCATTCCCCGCTCAACGGTCATGTGGACAACTTTGTCGTTGAGCAGCTTGACATCCTGTTTCAGGGAAAAGAGCGACTCCTTCATCACCTCTTCCCCCGGATATTCATGCCAGCCGACGAAACGTCCCCGGGAGTCCTTGTCGCCGCCAGCGTACATGCACACCGGCAGTTCGTGGGCATAGGAAAACTGTTCGATCCACTCGATCCTTAGTGACCGCCCTTCAGTATTGGGTTGGGGCTCAAGCAACATGGCCCCGGCGCCATCGGAAAGCATCCAGCGCAGGAAATCTTTTTCAAAGGCGATCACCGGACTACTCTCCAGCTCCTCCACCCGGGCTTCATTCTCGGCGGAGAAATTTTTGGCGGTCATGGAAGAGGAAGCGGTTTCCGAACCGGTCACCACCGCGTTATGGTGCAAGCCCGCCAGTACCGCCATGTAGCCATACTTGAGGGCGATGATTCCCGAGATGCAGATCCCGCTGGGGGAAGCCACCTCACAGGTGGGGTTCCCCAGCTCACCGTGTACCATCACGGCATGACCGGGAAGCAGCTGATCGGGAGAGCTGGTCCCACAGGCCAGACACCGGATCCGGTCAGGGGTAAAACCCGCTCCCTCCAGCCGACGAATCGCCGCGGCCGTAAGTTGGGCATTGTTCATACTGGCCTCGCCGGTGGCGGGGTCAATGGCATAGTGACGGGTTTTGATCCCGTTGCTGCGCAACACGATAGCCCGCGCCCGGGAGGGCCGACCGCCGATCATCCCCAGCACAGACTCCATCCGGTCGTTATCGACGGGCTCACCGGGCAGATAGGCAGCGATCCGGTTGATGTAAACGGCTTTGTTCATCGGCGAGCCATCCTGGCGTACTCCCGCATCCGTTCTTCTCCCCTGCCGGATGGTCCTTCAAAATAGAGGCGCTGGGCCTCCAGGCGCCGGGCAAACAACGGACGCAAAAGGGCGCGCAGAGCCATGCTGATCGGGACCACCGTCATGATCATGGCCAGCAGAAAAACCAGATAGATCAGCAAGACCGGCTTGCGACCGGGGCTGCCCGGGAGGCCCATCAGGCGGATCAGCCGGCTCCAGATCAAAAAACTGCGGGTGGCGATTTTCTCGCCCGGAACAAGACGGATGTCGGCCTTAACCGCCCGCAGGCCGGTCAACACCGGCCGGCGGCCGTCAAGGCTGCCTTGGCGCAGGGCATCAAGAATGGCATGTCCGAAACGGGCGCTGGCGGCGATCTCTTCCTCCGCCACCCCGGCGGGGGGAAACAGACCCCATAGACGATCCCGACGGCCGGTCAGCATCCAGCGGGGGGTGGTGACAAAGGTGGCCAGGCTGCTGCCCTGATCGACCAACACCACGTTGTCCGACAACCGTGCGCCCGCCTCCCGCAACAAGGTTTTCATCTTCTCCTGGGCCAGATGCCACATGTTGCGGCAGGCGATAACGGTGATTACCGGGGTGTCCCGTAAAACCGCCCGGCCGACCTCGGAACGGAGAAAGGCCACCACCGGCGGGGCCGGTGCTAAAAACCAGACGGTATAGGCCAGAATGACCAGATCATAACGGGCTTCCCGGTCAATGGCGGGCGGTTGCAGGGGCGGGGGATCGAGCCGGACCGATTCCGGAAAGGCGTCAAGAAAGCGCAGCAAAGGCCAAGGGTAGGGATACTCCACCGCCGGGCGCAAGGGCTCGACCTGTAGTTCAACATCCGCCGCCGCCACCAACGGGGAGGTGATGGTCTCGACCACCCTTTGGAGTTGCCCGCTCTGGGAGTAATATACCACCAGGATCTTCTTCATGCCGGGTGCGCTTTGTTTAAAGATATGGTGTACATGGGAACTGATTCCTATAGCGATTGCCACTACGATTGTCAACCAGAAACTGGCCTTGAAAAAAAATGGCCGCGAATGTCTTCTCCTCGAAAGCAGGAGCAAAATGCGCCTTCAAGGAGGCCCGGGACTTGACAGCCTGCCCATGGCCTATTATAGAGCGGCCTTGCAGCACCGTGGCGATTGCCGCTCCTGGGACAATTTCACCCGGTAATTACCGATAAAAAGCGTGGTTAAAAAATCGACAAATGACCGCAAAGTGGTCGTCACCGGCCTGGGTATCGTCTCCTCCCTCGGCTTGTCCCGCGATCAGGTAACCGCCTCGCTGCGCGACTCGGTCAGCGGCATCGCCCTCTTGCCGGCCAGAAAGAAACTGGGCTTCCAGAGCGGACTAAGCGGGGTGATCAGCGATTTTGTCGGCCGCACCCCACTGGACCGGAAGTATCGCAACCGTCTGCCGGAGTTCGGCTGGTGGGCCTGGGACGCCATCGTCCAGGCCCTGGAGCAGGCCGAAGTTGACCCCACCGAGCTGGCCGGCAACCCCACCGCCGGTTTTTTGCTGGGCAACGATTCCTCGGTGGTGACCGGGGTTGAACAGTGCGAAATGCTTAAGGCGGCGGGAGAGACCAAGGCGATCGGCAGCGGTCACATCTTCCGCCTGCTGACCAGCACCGTAACCCTCAACCTTTGCACCAAACTGCAGTTACAAGGAGCCTCCTGGTCGATCAGCGGCGCCTGCGCCAGCGGGGCCATGGCCATCGGCCAGGCCGCCGACCTGATCGCCCGGGGGCGCCAGGATCGCATGCTCTGCGGCGGCGCCCAAGAGATATCCTGGCAGTCGATGTGCAGTTTTGACGCCATCGGGGCCTTCTCCCGGCGGGAGGATGCCCCGCATCAGGCTTCCCGCCCCTTTGATCAGGAGCGCGACGGCCTGATTCCCAGCGGGGGAGCGGCCATCCTTTTTCTGGA
>DSDS01000003.1 GCA_011048585.1 Desulfurivibrio alkaliphilus
GCGATCAGCCAGGCTTACGTACACGGGGTACGCGGCGCTTGGCCGCTTGCCCGAACCTGCGGCACTGCTGAACGATTACAGCCCGTTAAATCGACAAGTTGTTGACCATGGTGAACGGATACGAAAAATCCGGGGGGCTTGGCTCACCCCCCGAATCGTTAACGCATTTTGATCGCAAACGACACGGCGATCTTAGCGCAAATATCCGTGCTGTCAACGAGAAAGCCGGCTTCAGTTCGCCGGGGTGAAGCTGAAGTTCAGACTGCCGCCCTTGACCGCCACCTTGGCCTCGCCCCCCTTGCGCAACTGCCCGAAGAGGATCTGGTCGGTGAGGGTGTCGCCGAGCTCCTCCATGATCAGGCGGCGCAAGGGACGGGCACCGAACTCGGGGTCGAAGCCCCGCTGGGCCAGCCAGCGCCTCGCCCCGGCAGTCAGAGTGATCTCCACCCGCTTTTCGCTCAGTTGGGCCTGCAGCTCCAAGACCATCTTATCGACGATTTGTTCCATCAAAGGAGCGTCGAGGGCGTTGAAAGTGATGGTCCCATCCAGCCGGTTGCGGAATTCCGGGGCAAAAAGATTTTTCAGGGCCTTGGTATCGCGACCGGCGCTGTCGCCGGTGAAGCCGATGGGGCGGGCGGCCAGTTCCCGAGCTCCGGCATTGGTGGTCATGACCAGAATCACGTTGCGGAAATCGGCCTTGCGCCCGCTGTTGTCGGTCAGGGCGGCGTGGTCCATCACCTGCAGCAGGATGCTGAAAATTTCCGGATGGGCCTTCTCCAGCTCGTCAAAGAGCAGCACGCAATGGGGATGTTTGCGGATCGCCTCGGTGAGCAGCCCGCCCTGGTCGAAGCCCACATAGCCGGGGGGGGAGCCGATCAGCCGCGAGACCGCGTGCTTCTCCATATATTCGCTCATGTCGAAGCGTTCGAAGTGGACATTGAGAGCGGTGGCCAGTTGTCGGGCCAGTTCGGTCTTGCCCACCCCGGTGGGGCCGGTGAAGAGGAATGAGCCGGTGGGGCCGTCGGGACGCTTGATGCCGGCCCGGGAGCGTTTAACGGCGGAGACCAGGGCGCCGATCGCCTGATCCTGGCCGAATACCTGGCTTTTGAGCACCGTTTCCAGCAGCCGCAGCTGTTCGGTATCGGATTCGGAGACATTTTTGGCGGGAATCCGCGCCAGGCGGGAGATCACCTCCTCCACGTCGCGCACCGTCACGGTGCGCCGCTTCCGGCTCTGGGGCCGCATCCGGAAGGCCGCGCCCACCTCGTCCACCACATCAATGGCTTTGTCGGGCAGGAAGCGTTCATTGATGTGACGGCTGGCCAGCTCGGCGGCCGCCTTGAGGGCCGGGGCCGAGTATTTGATCCCGTGGTGCTGCTCGTAGCGCGTCTGCAGGCCCCGCAGGATCGCCACCGTGTCCGGGACCGAGGGTTCACTGATATCGATCTTCTGGAAGCGGCGGGAGAGGGCCCGGTCCTTCTCCAGGTGATTCTTGTACTCCTCGTAGGTGGTGGCCCCGATGCAGCGCAGGTTGCCGGCCTGGAGGGCGGGCTTGAGCAGATTGGAGGCGTCCATGCTGCCGCCGCTGGTGGCGCCAGCGCCGACGATGGTGTGGATCTCGTCGATGAAGAGGATAACCTCGGGCCTTTTTTCCACCGCCGAGATCACCGCCTTGAGCCGCTGTTCAAAGTCGCCCCGGTACTTGGTGCCGGAGAGCAGGCCGCCCATATCCAGCAGGCGGATCTCCACCTCCCGGAGCATCTCCGGGACCCGGTTGCCTTTCTGGCCGCCGGCCTGTTCCTGGTGGATCAGCAGGGCCAGCCCTTCGGCGATGGCGGTTTTGCCCACCCCCGGCTCGCCCACCAGCAGCGGATTGTTCTTGCGGCGCCGGCAGAGGGTCTGCATCACCCGTTTCAACTCCTGCTCCCGGCCGATCAGGGGGTCGATCTTCCCCTGGGCCGCCAGGGCGCTGAAGTTGATGGTGAATTTTTCCAGGGCCTCATCCTCTTTTTCGGCGGGTTTGTTCTTGGGTTCGGCGTCGTCGGGGTGGGCCGCCGGTTGGCTGGGGGCGGTTTCTGGCCGGCCGTGGGCGATATATTCCATCACGTCGAGCTTCTTGATCCCCTCCAGATTGAGGAAATAGACCGCAAACGATTCCGTTTCCGCGAAGATGGCGGCCAGAACGTCACCCCCGTCCACCTCCTTTTTGCCGCAGCTCTGAACGTGGGCTATGGCCCGCTGCAGCACCCGGTTGAAGCCGATGGTCTGCACCGGGTCGTGCTGGCCCGGGCCGCCCGGCAGGGAGGGCAGGCTGGAGACGAAAAAATCCTCCAGTTTCTCCTTCATCAGGGGGATATTGCCGCCGCAGGCCCCCAGAATCTCCACCGCCAGATCGTCATGGAGCAGGCCGTAAAGGATATGCTCCACCGTGACATGTTCGTGCCTGCGAATTTTTGCTTCCCGGATGGCGCGCACCAGAGCCATT
Organism: Desulfurivibrio alkaliphilus; assembly: GCA_011048585.1. Classification (GTDB taxonomy): domain Bacteria; phylum Desulfobacterota; class Desulfobulbia; order Desulfobulbales; family Desulfurivibrionaceae; genus Desulfurivibrio; species Desulfurivibrio alkaliphilus_A. The sequence goes on from DSDS01000003.1 coordinate 2,486, forward strand.
TCCAGCTTGTCGTTAATCATCGTCGTGGTTCCTTAAAATATCGGGGTTGCCCCCGGTTATTGAAAAAAGGTTGGTTGCCGCCTGGCCGGAATTTCAACTCCGACACTACTTATGGTAATCATTTGCCTTAAAAAAGCAACGCCGGGTTCAGCCAGGGAGCAAAAGGTCTTCCGGCAGTCCGGTGGGTAAAGGCAGATCAGGGGCCGGTTGCCACCCCCAGAACCCTGAGGGGATTGATCCCCCAACGGGCCGTTGGCTCGTATCCGATTATCCGTATCCGTTCACCATGGTCAACAACTTGTCGATTTAACGGACCTCTTCCTGGCCCGGATGGTCAGCGCCGTCCCGGACATAGACATGGGTAATACCCCGATCATGGGGGTGTTTGATCTCGGCGTCGGTTTTGCTCCGGGGCCGGCCGGTCCGGCTCACTCCCGTTCAATGGAGCATTTCAGGGGGTATTCATGTTTGCGGGCCAGGCCGTGGACCATGGCGATCTTGGTTTCGGCCACGTCGCGGGGAAAGATGCCGGCCACCCCCACTCCCTCCCGGTGCACTTGCATCATAACCCGGTTGGCGCTCTCCTGGGGGTGGTGAAAGATCATCGTGAGTACCATCACCACGAAATCCATGGTGGTGTAGTCATCGTTGTGGAGCAGAACCTTGTAAAGGGGGGGGCGACGCAACTCCTGGCGCTCCCGGACAACTGTTTCCTGGTCCTGCTGGTTTCCGTTTTTGGTGCTCATGGCTCGATCTCCGTGACGAGTGCGCTTCAGTTGTTCCCTGTGGGGTAGGTAGGGCTTCCACGACCTCAATGGTAACCATTTCCCCTTAAAATGCAACCCGTTGCGGGGCGGTCAGGGGTGGCTGTTGCCGCCCAGGAAGAGGGCGCTCATCACGGTGGCGGCCGGCAGGCCGGAACCCTTGAGGCGGGCCTCGGCCCGGAGCAGGTCGGCCAGCATTCCCCGCAACCGGGCGGGGGGCAGTCGGGTGGCCTGGAGACAGAGCTGATAGAGGGCATAGGGGTGGCCGGTAAAAGCGGCGGGCCAGCCCCGGCCCCGCTCCCGCTCCTCCTTGAGGCGGGGAAGGTAATTTTTTTGAAAGGCGGGAAAGGGGGTCCCGGGGTTGAAGGCGGTTGTCGCCCCGTCGATCACCGCCCGGGTCAGCAGCAGCTTGCGGATATGGTTGCGCAGTCCTCCCAGGATGGCCAGGGGGTGCATCCCCCCCCGCTGCAGGCGCTCAAGCAGGAGCAGGCCCTGCTCCAGTTTGCCGCTGCTGTAAGCTTCGCTGAGTTCGAAAATCGCCTCTTCCCGGGTGCGCCCCACCATGGCGTCCACATCTTCCCGGCCGACCATGGTTCTCTCCCCCACGTAGAGGGCCAGCTTTTCCGTTTCCATCACCACCGCCACCGGATGAAAACCGATCCGTTCCAGCAGAGGTTCCAGGGCGTCGGCGGCCAGCTTCTTGCCGAAACCGGCCAGGGTCCGACGGGCCAGGTCGGCCAGCAGCTCCTTTTGCTCCCGGCGGGCCGGGGCCGAACGGCCGCCATCCACGCTCAGGTCGATAATGACCGCGTTTTTTTCCAGGTATTTATAAAGTTTTTTGCGCCGGTCGGCGGTTTCGGCCAGCAGCAGCAGGATGTTGCCCGGCGGCAGACCGTTTTCCAGGGCCGCCACATAGGCCTCGGCGGTGTCGCCGGCTCCGGTCGGGGCCGGGGCCGGCTGGTCATCGATCTCGGCCAGGATCGCCTCGGCCCAGGAGGTATCGGCGGGTTTGGTGAAACCGAACAGTTTTTGCCAGGCCCCGGCGGCCAGGCCGGCGATCTGCTCCTGCCGCCAAGCGGCGGGGGTGAGCCCGGCCAGCCCCAGCATGGCCAGCAACAGCCGGACGGCCTCTTTCTTCTCGTTTTCCGCCGCTTTTTCCGCCTTCTCCCACAGGGTCTTGGCCACTGTTTTGGAGAAGAGCAGCCGGGAGTCCACCACCTGGTGGACCCGGCGCCCGCCGAAGAGACTGTAGGTGCGCAGTTCGGCCAGGGTGCGGGCCGGGTCTTCCCGCTCACCGTCGATCACGGTCAGCCGTGACGGGCGTTCCCCCTCCTCGGGGAGCAGGGCGGCGACCAGCTGCCTCGCCATCTCCCGACAAAGATAACGCTCGCCCACCAGCAGGTAGACCGGAGCGATCTCACCGGCGCCGATCCGGCTCAACAGTTTGGCGATATCCTGGCGCTGAAAAATGGGCATGGCCGGGTCCGGGTTGGGGTTGTGGGGAGAAACGGCGGGCAAGCTCCATATTATTACACCGTTGCCCCGGGCGCCGCAAGGCTGGTGGCGCCGCCGGTCGGGGCGGGACGCCCGGAGACGGGCAAAAAAAAGGTGCAAGGCCCAGCGGTTTTGGGCATCATGGGGAAAGGGGGTACCTTCGCTATGAGAGAACGTAAATTTACCTGTCTTGGCAATATCGTGAAGACCGGTTTGTTGGTCGGCGGCTCCGGTCTGATCGGCGGTGGGATCATACACTATTTCAAGAAGCGGGCTGATGACGAGTTCGAGTTGCTGGCCCCCAACAGCAAGCAGCTCAGCCTGCGCGATCCCGAGGATATCCGCGGTTACTGTCGCAAGTTCCGGCCGGAATTTATCATCAACTGCGCCATCGCCGCCCTGGACTCCAGCCCCCTGCTCGCTTACGAGACCAATTATCTGGGCACCCTTCATCTGGCCCGGGTGGCCATGGAGCTGCAGATCCCCTATATCCATTTCAGCTCCGCCGCCGTGCTGCCGCCGGGGGAGAATCTCACCGAGGATGAGCGGCTGGAGCTGACCCCGGAGCTGGCCAACTACCCCAAATCCAAGCTTTTGGCGGAGCTGGCCCTCGGCGAACTCCACCGCCGCCACGGGCTGGATTACACCAATATCCGCCTGGCCGTGGTTTACGGGGCCCATGACCACAAGATCCAGGGGTTTCAGCGCCTGCTTTTCTCTTTAGCCGATCAGACCATGCCCCTGATGTTCACCAACCGCCGGGCGGTTCACTCCTACTCCAACGCCAAGAAGGTGCCGGCCTTTGTGCACCACGTCCTGAAAAACCGGGCGGAATTCGGCGGGAGGACCTGGCATTTCGTGGACCCCCTGCCGGTGGCCCTGAGCCAGCTGATTATCACGATCAAATCCCATCTGGATCTGCGCCGCCCCCGTGAGATCTATCTCCCTTACCCCATCGCCAGTTTCGGGGCCGGCTGCATGCGCCGGCTCATTCGGCTGCTGGGGCGGATCGGAATCGAGGCCCGGATGCCGGCCGAGCTGCTCTTCATGGAGAATTTTTATCAGACCCAGACCCTGTCGTCCCAGCGCCTGAAAAATTCCAGTTTTGTCGACCCCAAGCCTGAGGCCACCGTTTTTACCGAACTGCCATTGCTCCTGGAATACTACCTCTCCCGCTGGGAGGCCCTCAACCTGATCACCCCCCGCAACCGGGATCATTTCGCCGGCCGGGTCAAAGAGGAGGAGTTTGTTCGCAAGCCTGAGCAGGTGCTGGCGGCCCTGGATGACGAAACTCGTCACCCCTTTCTGGGGCCGGAGCAGCCGGAGGGCGGAGGGCGGAAATAAAGAAGGTTTGCTTGCCAAAAAAGGGGGGATAAGCTAAGTTTTTGCCACCCGAAACTGGTTGCTCAACACTAATTTAATCATCAGGAGAGTTGAATATCATGTCCGAAATTAATCGTGGTCCGGAAGTGATTCGCAAGATGGCGCCCTTCAAAGTTGATGGCTTGGCGATTCCCTATCCGGAATTTGTCCCTCGGCTTTATAATTTCTGCAAGGAACTGGGTTTCCGCAAGGGGCTGATGATGCCCTCCCGGGCCTTCTGTTCCGATGAAAACCAGGGGTTGCCCATCATCCTGCTCACCAAGCACTTTGGGACATTCCCTTTCAATCATGGCCGGGTCGGCGGGATTATCGCCGTTGATCGCCACGGCCCCCACGCCCACCATGGCGAGGATCTGGTCATCGTCCAGGCCAGTCATGTGGGCTACGATCCCGATACCGGCAACTATGGGCAATACCGGCGGCCGATGATGCGGGATAAGTGTGTCTCCGCCTCCTGCGGCAAGCTGGTTCACGTCATCACCCCCTACCTGGAGCAGTACTATTTCGCCCGGGAGCGGATATTCCTCCATCGTGATGCCGAGGGCCGTTATCTGGTCACGGTAAAGAACTCCTTTATCGATTTCACCGGCAGCCCGGTCAAGAATGGCCTGGTTGTCCGCCTGCAGAAGATGGCCAAGGTTGACGAAGAGGGGCGGGTCGTGCCGTTGGCGGCCCTGAGCGCCGCCCAGATCTACGAAATTTCCGACAGTTTTCGTCGGCAGCTGGAGGCCCGTAATTTTCAGTGGCCCCCAGTAGGGCAGGAGGTGACAATCGGCGAGAACCTGACCGAAGATCTCTTCTTTTATCGTAAGGATTTCCACGAGACCGACGATTCGACCCTGCTGGAGCGCAATCTGGTCAAGTTCATGCCCAATGTCGTGACCTCCCGCACCCCCCCCCTCCGGGCTGCCAAAGTCAACATCCAGCTGGAGTTCGTCCGGGCCGTGGAATCGATTCGCCGCTGCGAAGCCTATCAGGGGCGCAACCTGCTTTATGTGGCCGGGCTCAATATCGATATCTCGGAATACGACCATTTTCCGGCCACCAACTACTTCGTCCCTTGGGCGGCCTACGTCCAGCTAAAGGGCGGGACTCCACCGGAATATCTTCACAATATCGAGCAAAATCAGCTCTTTGCCAAGCTGATGGCCCAGAGCATCGAGAACCCCGATCAGATCGATCTGAAGGAGGAGATCGACCGGGTGATGATGGCCCCCAGGTTCGATATCCGCTCACCGGCCTGAACCGCCCGGGGTCTCGGTCCGCCTCCGGCCGGCTTATGGCTGGAGGCGGATTGAGGCGGTGTGGTTGCTGATCCCCTTTTTGATTACTTCCTTGTTGTAGGCGGCGATCACATCCCGGCGTTTGAGTATCCCCAACACCCAGCGGTTGTCGGTGGCCTCCACCACCGGAATCTCCTCCAAGCCCTTGACGTCGAAGAGGGTCATGGCGGTATAGAGGTTGTCGTCGGGGGTCAGTACCGCCACCTGGCGAGTGCAGATATCGCCCACCCGTGAGTTGAGGAGGAGCTGGCGATCGTGGAGGATGCTTTTGACATCCTGCATGGAGACGATACCGGTCATCCGGCCGGTATCGTCGATTACCGGAAAATAGAAGCCATCTTTGGCCATGCTGAAGATCTGCAGTAACTGCTCGGCGTTGGCCCGTTCACTGATAAAATCCACATCCTCATTAACCACCCTCCCCACTTTTATCGACTTCATCACCGCGGTTTCCCGCCCTTCATGGATATCGATTCCCGCTCGACCCAGGTCTACGGTATCGATCGATTCCGGATTGATTTTCCTGGCCACCATGGTGCCGATCATGCTGCAGACCATGATTGGGATGGTGATCGCGTAGTTACCGGTCATCTCGAAAAGCAGAAAGATGGCGGTGAGGGGAGCATGGGTGGTGGCGGCCAGAAAGGCCCCGATCCCCACCGCGGCATAGGCTCCGGAATTGGCGGTGTATTGAGGCAGTAGCTGGTTGGCGACGGCTCCGAAGGCCCCGCCGGTGACCGCGCCGATGAACAGGGCCGGAGCAAAAACCCCCCCGGCCCCCCCCGAGCCCAGGGTCAGGGCGGTGGCCGCAATCTTGAACAGGACCAGAACCAGCATTATCCAGAGAACTCCATTCCCGGTCAGCACCTCTCCAATATAGTGATAGCC